>NZ_JAMZMM010000234.1 GCF_024178385.1 Limnofasciculus baicalensis BBK-W-15
GGGCTGGGGAGGAAGGGAGAGCAAATTAGGCAAGAGGCAGCCACTCATGGGTAAATTTTCGACTAAAACAGGAGAGTTATCCTCATCCTCAGTTTCTGGGGAATCTGGCAAAATAAATAAGTAGATAAGTAGCTGTGGGGAAAAAATAATGAATAATTTCTCTATCCAATCAATTTACAACTGGTATCGCAACAGTATCCGTAATCCTAAGTATCGCTGGTGGCTCATTTTAGGAACGATAGTTTATATTATAAGTCCTATTGATATTGCTCCGGACTTTATTCCTATGATCGGACAGATTGATGATGTTGTGATTTTAACGCTCCTGGTTTCTGAGGTTTCTCAGTGGCTGATTGATAGTGTGAAATCTCGCCAAACCCCAACTGTCAATACTGAGACTGATAATCCCACAGAAAAGACGGTGGATGTCGAGTCTGTGTCAGTCCAGTAATAGTAATTGGGTGGACGAGCCGATCCTGTTGCTGCCCAATAATAGGCATAACTCTATATTCTGTATATCCTATCATACCCAGAAGTCGGGTTTCTCAAAGAAACCCGACTTCTAAGTTTCGTTAATTTTGATTATCAATATTCCTGGTACAAGGATCTTCTATTAAAATTAATTTTCTCTTCTTAGGGCTGTCATAAGTCTAAGGGATCTCGATCTAGTTTAGAGTTATTTGGTTCGTAATCGTGACAGTTTTCACAGGGACCGGCAGGATTGACACCACAGCGGATGTAAGCGGAACGGGCATTATAGCGACAGGTAATATCACCAATTAAATAGCCAACTCCTTCCAAGTAATATTGATCTGTTGGGAATTGATGTCTTTGCATTACTCTAAGGGGTGGGGTGCGGATTGCTTCCCTGAGTCTAGCTTGCTCCTTTTCCTTTTCCTTAGCTTTTTGCATCACCCATATACAAATTACTGGTGGTATCAAACCCACAATAAAAACTAAGATAGTTCCTAAAATATGTAATAACACACTTATTTCCTCCAGGGTGATTCTACTAACTCGGTTGCTAAGGAAGCGTTGCGATCGCGGTGTGATAGCCTTATAGCATTAGCCTCCAAGAGCGCAGATCGTTACCTCTAATAACCAATTTAACCTGAGATCAAGAGTTGTGCTACAAGATATAGCGGTGGGAGGAAGGTTAGAAAAAGGGCTGAATAAGGCGTTGCACCTGCGGCTGCACAGGCGGCTCAACAAGGCGCTGCACCAGAATAAAACAAAAAAAGCAAGGTTAATTAAACCTTGCCCTCAATTGCTGGTATCGGTAACGAAAAAACTGCTTACCGAGCTACTTGGTAGACTGGCTCTGAGATTTGCTCCTTAATTTTTGCCATTTCATCAAAGCCACGGGGGATCTCTCGCATTCTGACTTGCTTTGCTTTCAGCGCTGTTTGTAAAAGTTTCATGGCTTCTTTAGGCTTGCCGCTGCCGCAAAAGAATAAATCTGCTGCAAAATATCCGTACTCCGGCCAGGTATGTATAGCAATATGGGACTCAGCTAACGTTGCCGTTGCTGTCACCCCATGGGGACTAAACTGGTGTACACACAAATCTATAAGGGTTGCTTCTCCAGCAGAAATCGCATCTATTAAAGCGCGGCGAATTCCTTCAGGATCATTGAGAAGGTCTTGAGGCGCTTCCCATGCGTCAACAACCAGATGAGTTCCCACTTGTTTCATTCTACGCGATCTACTCCACCTGAAAGTAATATTTCAAAGATTCCCTTTATAACACCTTTGTTATTGGTTTGTCAAGTGTTTGGGGTGTGGGGAGTGGGGAAGAGAGTTTTGAGTTTTGAGTTTTGAGTTTTCAATTAAAACTCAAAACTCAAAACTATTCATGGGAGTGGGAGTGGGGAGTAGAGTTTTGAGTCGGAAGGACTATAGTAATGTGTTATAAACTGATGTGCAATGTCTTTTGGATCTGGGGAGAAACGTCTATGACGTTTTCTTCTGGTACTGAGGGGAGTTGTTTTTGGTTAGCGATCGCGGTTTTGATACGATGAGCTAAATCGGTGACATCCTCAATCGCCAGAATCCAGCAATTGACGTAATCTCTGACTGCCGTCCCGCGAATGCCCAGTTGCAATGCCCGACGTTCGAGCGATCGCAATTTTAAGTCTCGATCTGGGTCCCACTGATAGCGTACCTTACTTCGGCGTAATGCACCAGACCAGTCTTTTTCAGTCTCAAATAATTTGCGGTCAAAGGAACTGGGGATAGCTTGAGCTAGAATAGTTTGGAACCCCTCATGAGTCAGCTTAATTTTGAGGATGCACTCTTGTCCCTGTTTGGTAGCGTAACCGGAACGGTAGAGCATCCAGCCGAAGGAAGGCTTGATCCAAGTCATTCTGTCCAAACTAAAGCCTGTACCGAAAGTACCCAGACGCACTGCTTCTTCAGCAGTAGACGGTTTGAAAGCTTGATAGACTATAATGCCTTCTTTGTCAAAGGTTGCCAGTATTTGTCGCACTATCGCTGTAGTATATACTACTACACAAACAGCCAATCATATACTACGATAATTGTCAATATAATGCTCACCGTCCTTTTCCCGATCTGGAACTAAGGGAGAGAATATCCATTACACTGAAATCTATGTCTATTATTGTGGCTGAAAACCTGAGTAAGGTATATCCGGTAGCCGTAAAAAAACCGGGGATTAAGGGTACATTTTCCCACTTTTTCCATCGCAACTACCGCTTAGTGACAGCCGTACAAAATGTCTCATTTGAAATAGGAATGGGCGAGATAGTAGGATTTTTAGGTCCCAATGGGGCGGGAAAAACTACTACCCTAAAAATGCTGACTGGGCTAATTCATCCCTCAAGTGGTACGGTGCGAGTAGCGGATCAAATTCCTTTTAAGCGTCAAACTAACTTTTTGCAAAAGATTACCCTAGTGATGGGGCAGAAGCAGCAGTTAATTTGGGACTTACCTGCTTTAGATTCTCTCAGAATTAATGCGGCTGTTTACGGGATTTCTCCTAAACAGTTTAATTATCGAGTTGATGAACTCTCAGAAATGCTGTCTCTGGAAGGGAAACTCACTCAACCAGTGCGAAAATTGTCTCTGGGGGAACGGATGAAAGCAGAACTTTTGGCGGCACTTTTGCACCAACCTAAAATATTATTTTTAGATGAACCAACTTTAGGATTAGATGTTAATGCTCAATTAGCGGTACGAGATTTCTTGCGAGAATACAACCAAAAGACAGGGGCTACTATTCTATTAACTAGTCATTATATGGCAGATATTACTGCTCTCTGTCAGCGCGTATTGGTAATTTATGAAGGTCAGATGATTTATGATGGTAGTTTGGATAGATTATTAGATCGTTTTTCCCCTTATCGCGAGGTGAAAGTAGAATTAGCTAACCTGTTACCTGATGTGGAAAAGGGCAATTTAACAGCGCTACAAAGCTATGGTGAAGTTGCATCAGTAGAGGGGAGAGAGGTACGTTTTCTAGTACTGCGGGAGAAACTTACAGGCACTGTTGCTCAGATTTTAGCTGAATTAGAAGTTCTAGATTTAACAATAACTGATCCACCAATTGAAGAAGTAATTGGCAGGGTATTTCGCAATGGAGTAGTTTCATGAAGCGAGGAATTATCATCGCAAAAACGTTTATATCTGTTTACTATGCTTACATGTTGGAGTATCGAGCAGAGCTATTTTTGTGGGCGCTGTCTGGCAGTTTACCTCTAATTATGATGGGGGTGTGGGTAAAGGCATCTCAAGGTGGACAATTTGGCTTGGCGGCAAATGATTTTGCTCATTACTTTATGGCAGTATTTATTATCCGTCAGTTAACATCAGTTTGGGTGATTTGGGATTTTGAAAAGGAAGTCTTACAAGGGCAGTTGTCTCATCGATTGTTGCAGCCAATCGATCCTGTATGGCATCATGTTGCTAGCCATATATCGGAACGGATTGCTCGTTTACCGTTTATTGTGGTATTGGTGGGTTTGTTTTGCTTCCTTTATCCCCAGGCAATTTGGCTACCCAGTTTGAGCAATTTGTTACTGTTTTGTGTAACTGTAGTGATGGCATTTGCTCTACGTTTTTTGATGCAGTATACTTATGCTTTATTCGCTTTTTGGACTGAGCGTGCAAGTGCGATTGAGCAATTTTTCTTTTTATTACATTTGTTTCTTTCGGGTATGATTGCGCCTCTCGATGTCTTTCCAGATGCGGTGCGGGAGGTGGCGTTGTGGACTCCTTTTCCTTATATGGTTAATTTCCCGGCTTCGCTGTTAATTGGGTTACCTGTGGATTTGGGTAGGGGGCTATTGGTGATGTTGGGTTGGGGTTTGATCTTTTTTGTCTGGAATCGTTGGTTGTGGCGGAAGGGATTGAAACATTATTCGGGGATGGGGGCATAATATGAAGTCAAAAGTCAAAAGTCAAAAGTCAAAAAGGGGAATGGGGGAGAATATTACCTCTAGAAATGGATTAGATTTTCGATAGCCTTGGAGTTGGCAGGTGGGGGAGATTCTAGCCAGTGCAGACACCGCTGAATGTGTAGTTTGGCGGCTTTGTCGTTGTTATTAATGGCTAATACTTGGGAAAATTCGCTCATGGCTAGGGCAAATTTATGTTCTAGATAATGTTGTCGCCCTCTGTGGTAATGTTGGATTATTTGTTGTTGTTGCTGTGAAATGGGTTGGGAATTGAGTCCGATTAGTTCATAAATGGATATGGGTTGTTTTTTGTTTTTGGTGTAAATTCGATCTAATTCTCTTGCCCAAATGCGATCGCGACATTGTTGATAGGTGATTTCGCTGATGATAATATCACAATTATATTCTCTTCCTGCACGTTCTAGCATGGAGGTTAAGTTAATTGTATCGCTGGGGCGACTATGGCTGGAACCATTTTTTTCATTATTTATATTGCCTGAGTGAATGCCAATGCCAATCCTTAATGGTTGTTGGTTTGGCGGGAGGTAATGGCTATTGAATTTGGTTAGTCGCTGGCGCATTTCAATGGCGGTTTGGATGGCGTGCCATGCCCTATTTTGTAAGGGTAAGGATGTGCCAAATATGGCTATTGGTGTGTCGCTAATGTATTTATCTACTGTGCCTTGGTATTTTAATACGGCATCCATCATTAATTCAAAATATCGATCGACTAAATCTGCTACTTCTTCTGGCTCCATTTCTTCGACTAAGCTAGTGTAGCCGCGAATATCTAAACATAATATGGAAACGTTTTCTTGGGTTAACGATTTAACATTGTGCTGTTTTAGCCATTCTTGAGTTAGGTTTTGATTGCTGGGTTGATTATTGTGGTTTTTATTGTTTTTGTCGGTTTCCTCCATCACTACTAGGAGTCCATAGATATTGTTACTGTCAGTTTTATCTGCGATCGCATTAATTGATAAGTTAATTTCTCTTTCTTTACCGCCAGCGATTAAAATCTGATGGGGGTGATATTGTTGGTGTTCTCCGGTTAATGTGTCTCTAAAACATTTGACTAGATTACCGTCTTTGATGGTAACTATTTCCCGAATTAAGTGTCCTTCTACTTGTTTATCTTGATGAAGATTGAGTAGTTGTTTTGCTTTTTCATTTGCTGTAATAATTCTACCTTGGCGATCCGTGAAAATTGCGCCACGATCTAAGTTACCGAAAATATTGCGTTGGATTTCTTCTTGCTGTTTGAGGGTGGTAAACTGTTTGGCATTGTGTAAGGCGATACCCACTTGTAGGCTAAAGGCACTCATTAATTGTTGATCTGCTTGGGTAAAACTGGCTTTGAATTCTTCCGGTGCTACTGGCCAATTTTCTGGGTTATATTCTGGGAAATTGCCGAATTTCTTTTTATTGACTAATTCCATGACTCCTAGTAATTCGCCACTGGGATTAAAGATAGGAAGATAGAGTAAGTTACAAGTGCGATATCCTATTTGGCGATCCCATTTTTGGATTGATTCGGAATCGGGATGCAGGTAGACATCAAAGGGAATATCGAGGGGTTTTCTAGATTTGGCTACTTTCCCAGCAAAACCAATGCCTATTGGCAAATGTAGGGTTTTAAAAGAGCCATCTGCCATGGCAACTTTTGTCCAAAGTTCATGACTTTCTTCGTTGAGAAGCCATAACATAGTACGATCTGCATTAATTAAGGCTTTTGCCTCATCTAAAATTAATTTGAGGGTGGCATCTAAATCTAAGCCACCTTGACTAATTGTGTGGATGGCTTTAATAAAGGCAACAAATACTCGTTGTTTTTTAATTTCTGCCTGAATTCCCTGACTCCTTTCAATTGTCGTCAATATCGCAGCGGTAGCTTTAGTAAAACGGTTCCAATCTTCTTTGGTAAAGCCGTTCATATCGACTCGTTTATAGATGGAGTCTTCTGGCTTATTTTGGGGCTTAAGTTTATTAAGAAATTGCACGAATGCAATGGGATATCCTTGGCGATTTATGATTGGTAATGATAGGATGTTATAGGCAACGTATGGTATTCTTTTCTTTTCGGGATTGAGGTGAGACTTTGGCAGGTGTTCGTGGCAATCAAAGGGTTCAGTAACAAAGTGTTTTAAATTATCAAACTGTCCCATTCCTGTCTGGACTGGGATTTTTACTTCGAGGAGGCGATCGCAATTATTACATAAAACAGAACAGAGGGATGGATTATGCCGATCTAACAAAAAAATCGTGCTTCTATCAACGCCCAGTAATTTTTTTAGTCCCTGGTTAATTTCGCTCAATATTTCTGTTAAAATTATAGCTAAGTCTTGGTGGTTTGTCATCGTTATATTAATTACAGTCCGTGAAAAAACTCTTAGTTACAGGTGCCAGCGGTTTCTTAGGATGGCATGTTTGTGAGTTAGCCAAACTTCAATGGGAAGTCTCTGGTACTTACCTTGCCAATATGGTATCAAGCCCCAGTATAACCCTAAGAAAGGTTGATTTAACAGATTTCCAGGAACTCAATCGCCTATTTCAGGAAATTCAGCCCGAAGCAGTAATTCATACAGCGGCGCAATCTAGTCCTAATTTTTGTCAAACTCACCCCGATGAAACTGCATCCATTAACGTCACGGCATCGGCTAATATTGCCGGAATTTGTGCCGATTATTCTATCCCCTGTGTTTTTACCTCAACTGACTTAGTTTTTGATGGATTAAATCCTCCTTACAAAGAAACTGATTCTGTTTGTCCAGTTAATTATTACGGCGAACAGAAAGTTAGGGCAGAGTCAGAGATGTTAGCCCGTTATCCTCTCACTGCTATATGTAGAATGCCCTTAATGTTTGGCAATGTAACACCGACAGCAAGTAGCTTTATCCAGCCATTCATTAATATTTTGAAAGAAGGAAAAGAATTGAGTTTATTTATCGATGAGTTTCGCACGCCTGTGAGCGGGATAACAGCAGCTAAAGGCTTGTTATTAGCTTTGGATAAAGTTAATGGGCGAATTCATTTAGGTGGAAAAGAGAGGATATCGCGATATGAGTTTGGTCGCTTATTAGTGGAGGTATTGCAATTACCGGAAACGGGATTAAAATCTTGTCGGCAAGCAGATGTAAAAATGGCTGCTCCTAGGGCGAAAGATGTTTCTTTGGATAGTTCAATGGCGTTTGGATTGGGATATTCACCGTTATCTTTACGGGAGGAATTGGAGTTATTGTGAGGGAATGGGGAATAGATAATCTTATCGAAGGAAGGAAGTAGCTGTTCTCCATCTTCCATATCGAGCGACAATTTGTTCTCTAATGCTAGAATAAGTATTAACATTGGTGAGAGGTGTTATATGGTAATGTTTGATCGATATGAAGATGGAGGACATAGAATATTTCATGGTGATGCCCTAGATATTTTGCCCAGTGAGATTTCCTCTGAATCCGTAGATCTTATTTTTCTCGATCCTCCCTATAACATAGGAAAAATCTTTGCAAATTTTTACGATAAATGGGAATCTGAAGCAGAATATGTGAAGTGGGCATATAAGTTGCTGGATGAATGCCTTCGGATACTGAAACCGAATGGAAGTCTATATGTAATGACAAGTACTCAATCGATGCCATACTTCGATCTTTACTTAAGGCAGAAAATGGTAATTCTTAGCCGAATTGTATGGCATTACGATAGTTCCGGAGTTCAAGCAACAAAATACTTCGGATCGATGTACGAGCCAATACTTCACTGCGTTAAAGACAAAAATAGTTATATATTTAACTCAGATGATATTAAAATAGAAGCAAAAACAGGCGCACAGCGGAAGTTAATTGATTATAGAAAAGCCGTGCCCAGCCAGTATAATACAGAGAAAGTACCTGGCAATGTATGGTATTTTACTCGTGATAGATAACCTGGGAGTATTTTAAGCTAGCAAATTTTAACAAGGGGCTGAGAGCCAATTGTCCTAATCGCCTTGGCGACTGCTATATTTGGAAAAATGGCTCTTTGTGAGAGCCATTTTTAGCTGAATTTGTAGTTATAGATTAATCCAGCCTCATTTTACCTAGACTTGCATCTTCAGCATCTAAAGTTTGTAACACCTCTTGAACCTGCTTTGACGATACCCTTTCTTCCAGAGATTTCCAGCAATGCCCTTGAGGATTATTTAATAAAGTATCACTGCGTAACTGACGCAAGGCATTAATACAGGAACCACAATCGCAACCAAAAAGAGTAACCGCTGCATCACTTTCTGCTGCACTAAAATCTAAGATAGAATCGTCACCCCCAATATTAGTTGAGGCAATCAAAGTACCTTTATTGAGGTTATGTATTCTGGAAGATTGTAGCTTGGATGTTGTGGGAACATCGCAGGAAACTTGACTGGTAGCTGCGGCACTGGCGTTAGCAATAATATTAACACCCATAGCCTCAGTTGCAGATGCCCGATTAGCGAACAAAGCTATGGTTAGCATTGAAGTCGCCAATGGTAGAATAGTCGCCAGACTCAATAACATTTTGTACTGCATTAGGAAGTACTCCTTAACCTGAATGAACGTCTTGACCCAATTCTAAGCAATGATTCTCTCTTTTACCACATCTCCTGTCATAGAGGTGTTAAACTTAACACTAAAATTATCGCAAAAACCCATAAGGGCGGGGAAGTTCAATTAGAATTAGCCCAAATTGCTGCTTGAGTGCGATCGCGTAAATTCAACCTGCTTAAAATATTAGTAACATGATTTTTCACTGTCTTCTCAGAAATATATAATGTCTGGGCAATTTCCCTATTACTAGCCCCTTTAGCAATTAACTGTAAAATTTCCTGTTCTCTTGGTGTCAATTGTTCCCAACCTTCGGTACGATCAGCATGTGGAGCAGTAATTTGAGCCATAACTTTCTTGCCAATTCCCGGCCCTAATTGAGTGTAACCTTTATCCACAGCACGAATTGCTTGGGCTAATTCTTCTGGTGGTGTATCTTTCAGTAAATATCCAACTGCACCATATTGTAATGCCTGGGTAACATATTCATCATCATCAAATGTCGTTAATACTAAAACCTTGGCTTGGGGAAAGCGTTGGCTTATTTCCCTAGTAGCAGCAACCCCATCCATAATCGGCATCCGAATATCCATTAATACTACATCCGGTTGTAATTCTTCCACTCGAGCAATTGCTATTTCTCCATTATCTGCTTCTCCTACTACCTGAAAATCTCCTTCAAAACTTAATAATGCTTTTAATCCACGGCGGATTAAACTTTGATCGTCAACTAATAAAATTTTAATCATAATTGGGAGTGGGGAGTGGGGAGTGGGG
>NZ_JAMZMM010000235.1:0-3630 GCF_024178385.1 Limnofasciculus baicalensis BBK-W-15
ATCTCCATTGATGATTCTGCTCAGGAAATGTACTTTTTTGATTTAGCCACACCCTTTTCTGACCACCACTTCTTAGTTGACATCGAAATTATTCGGTTAGTAAGCTCAATTAAACTTAAAGTATTCTTTCCCTTCCTCTCCCGCCTCAAACTTGTGAAGAAAGCCACTACTCATCTCCATCTAAGCACACCTGCAATTGAGCTGTCAAGAAGGGAGCAGAGGTTTGATTAAACAAATTCCCGGATTGGCTGGGAATCTCATACTTCTTCACGCCTTCAGAGGTTAACTTATCCCACCCCATAAACTCACCCAAGTATAGCAAAAGTCAAAAGTCAAATACCTGCTGTGACTTAGTTCTGGCATTTTCGGATCTCTTAACCGCCCTGGCGACTGCTATACCATTAGACAAACTGTTTTTTCTATCAAAAGAGTAATTTTCCCTGAATAAACTTGTGGATTATAGTTAATAGCTGCCTCCCAATTCACCTTTTCCACTCCCAAGTATCGCAGTTCATAGGGTAAAGTCTATTGCGGGGGGTAACTTCCGATTAAACCAAGAACAGACATGGCTATCAGCCATTCAGGTATTAAGATCGTTGACACTCACCGGACTTTAGTCAGGGAGTTTTCATGCTATTGTCTTATAACTAAAGTCCGCACTCTCTCAAATCTCATGCGCCTGTTTACCACAATAGCGGGATTGCGCTGCTACTTAGAACGTCATCGATCCGGAAAGGATGTGGGTTTAGTACCCACAATGGGAGCATTGCACCCAGGTCACTTAAGTTTAATTGAACGGGCGAGACAAGAAAATGCTATTGTCATCGTCAGTATTTTTGTCAACCCCCTACAGTTTGCTCCCACAGAAGATTTTCAGCGCTATCCCCGTCAGTTGGAGGAGGATAGAAAACTCTGTGAGGAGGTGGGGGTTGATGCTATATTTGCCCCGACAGCAATTGAATTATATGGAAAATCTCCGCTGAATTCAGACTCTGGAATTCAGTTTACTCAAGTGGTTCCCCCAGGGGCGATGACCTCTGTATTGTGCGGTGCTTCTCGTCCCGGTCACTTTCAGGGAGTCGCTACAATAGTAACTAAGTTGTTAAATTTAGTCCAACCGGAACGTGCCTATTTTGGTCAGAAGGATGCCCAGCAACTGGCAATTATCCGGCGTTTGGTAGATGATTTAAACTTACCTGTGACAATTGTTCCTTGTCCGATTGTCCGCTTGGAGTCGGGACTCGCTTGGAGTTCTCGCAATAAGTATTTGACTGAGGTGCAAAAAGATCGAGCTAGCATCATTTATAGTGCATTAAAAGAAGCTCAAAAAGTTTTTCAAGCTGGGAATCGCGATGCGGTCGGCTGGCGTTGCCATAGCACTGTTATTATTGAAGCTGTCAAGTCAAAATTAATCAAAGCCAGCGATATTGAGGTGGAGTACATTGAATTAGTACATCCGACAACTCTAGCCCCTTTGGAACAGGTGGAGCAAGATGGCTTATTAGCGATCGCAGTTCGTTTCGGAACAACCCGTTTAATTGATAATATGGTACTTCAGAATCGCCAACCTATTGTTGCTATTGATGGTCCGGCGGGTGCAGGGAAATCTACCGTTACTCGCAGAGTGGCGCAGGAATTGGGACTAATCTATTTGGATACTGGCGCGATGTATCGTGCTTTAACTTGGCGAGTTATGTCAGCAAATATTGACATTGACGATGAACCTGCGATCGCGGAAATAGTCAGTCAATCGGAAATTTCCCTAGTAGAATCTAATGATGGGGTTCAGGTTTGGATTGATGAGGAGGAAGTGACTAAAGAGATTCGTTCTCTAGAGGTTACAGCTAATGTATCTGCGATCGCAGCTCTGGCTACTGTCCGTCGCGAATTAGTCAAACAACAGCAGCGGTGGGGAGCGAAAGGCGGTATTGTGGCGGAAGGACGGGATATCGGTACGTTTGTTTTTCCAGATGCCGAACTAAAAATCTTCTTAACTGCCTCTGTTGAGGAAAGGGCACGCCGTCGCTGGCAAGATATTAAAGAGCAAAAGCAAGGCGATATGAGTTTAGAACAGTTAGAAAAGGATATTCAGCAGCGGGATCTGCGGGATAGTACTCGCGCAATCGCCCCCCTCCGGAAGGCGGGAGATGCCATTGAGATAAAAACTGATGGGATGAGTATTTCTGAAGTAACTGAGCGTATTGTTAATCTTTACCACCAGAAGGGATTTTCATAGTACAATTTGTCCCGGATATTGTGCTGTTTTGCCAGTAACTAGCAAAAACAAAACAATCATCCCAATTGAGAGGGGACTGCCTTTAGCTATTGGGGGGTAGTCTGTTGGCAAGGGAGTTTGTGTGACTACAGGTTGGTCTACGATTGGGCTTTCATGGGTAAATCTCTATTGGGCAGGCTATCCGTAGGATATTTCTTCAAGGGAAGTAATATCTAAACTAATCCTAACCTTGAGAATAAATAACTAAAAAAACCATGACTTGCCGCCGTATATGTTCAGAGGAGTGAAGGAGAATGAATGTGACTAACCCGCGTCTGTTTATCTGGCGGTACAGAGTATTGATTACTGTCGCTGCTGTTGTGCTTGGTTTTCTCGCCGGCTTAAGTTTGCCCGCTGATTGGTCGATCGATTCTAAACTTAATGTATCGGTTGGTGGTTCAGAGCGAGGAGGTAATTCTGACTCAAAAGTCAAAGGATTGAGCGATAAAAAAAATCAGGATCATCAAAAATCGAATGGAAAAGTGGTCGCAGAAACAGTAAAACAGATCAGCTTTACTAGTCCTGTCCAGTTTCAAAGTAAAACACTTAACCAGGTTCAAGTCAAGCCAGAAAATAAAGTCGTTGCCCTGACTTTTGATGATGGTCCTTGGCCGGTAACAACCTCAGAAATACTGAATATTCTCAAAAAAAATAATGCTAAAGCTACCTTTTTTGTGGTGGGGAGGAATGTCAGTAATTATCCACAGCTAATGGGACAGATAGTAGCTGATGGACATGGAGTTGGCAATCATACTTGGAGTCATGAATATCATAATCATAGCCCAGCTAGTGCGGCTAGTGAAATTGATAAAACTAACGATATAATTTATAAAACAACTGGAGTAAAAACATCTCTATTCAGACCTCCTGGAGGTTTTCTACACAATGGATTAGTAGCCTCGGCTCACCAGAAAAAGAATGCTGTCATTATGTGGTCCGCTGACTCAAGTGATTGGAAAGGTGGCAGGATTACGGTACAAAGATTGACGGCAAATGTGCTAGGGGAAACCCAACCTGGAGGCATTGTATTGATGCACGATGGTGGCGGGGATCGTTCCCATACGGTAAAGGCTTTACCTGAATTGATTACTAAGCTCAGAGAGCAGGGTTATAAGTTTGTTACGGTATCGGAATTGTTGAAAATGGAAGTTAAACCATCTCCAGCTAAACCCGCTAGCGCAAGTAAGAGTACTCAGCCAACTCCTGTGCCGAAAAAACCGCAGCCAAATCCTGTGAAACATTCGGAATGAGGATGGGCAGCGGATGGGTTATTGGTTGGGGGCTGAGATTGTTGGTGGCAGATGGGCAGCGGATGGGTTATTGGTTGGGGGCTGAGATTGTTGGTGGCAGATGGG
>NZ_JAMZMM010000235.1:3730-9709 GCF_024178385.1 Limnofasciculus baicalensis BBK-W-15
CAGCGGATGGGTTATTGGTTGGGGGAACGGGTTTTTGTGCCTAGTACGAACCCGACAGCCCGACAGCCCGACAGAGAATAAATTCTCTACAAATAACCAACAACCAATAATTAATAACTAATAACCACTCAAAACGGACTTCGTCCCGCTGCGCTAACAAAACTCTCTTCCCCAGTACCTTCATGGACAGTTTTCACCCATTTCAGACGCTTGGGGCGTAAAGACATACGAGCAGTAATCGCCGGAATTACTAGCATCCAGTGAATCATATAAATTGCGCTCCGTAGCGTCTGTAAGAGAATAGTGAATAAATTGGGGAATGTTTTTCTATCCTGGTTATTTGTACGGGATAATCCAGCGAATAGCCCAAAAGTAGAAATTGCGATCGCAAGTCCAGTCAAAGGAGCTAAAATTGGTAGACGATTGCGAACAATTGCCATTAAAAAGTCTGGGATAGCAGCACTAGGCACAATGTACTGCATGAACATCCAAAACCATAAATCCAGTTTTTTTCTGATCCCCATCCGGTGGCTAACAATCAAACGCCAGTAATCCATATAGCGCTGATATCCACCCTCGCCCCAGCGATTGCGTTGATGCCATAGTGCCAGAAAATTAGTTACACCTTCTTCTTCCACCGGGGGTGAATCGAGAAATAAAATATCCCAATTATCGAGATGTAAACGAATGGTTAAATCTAAATCGTCAGTAATAGTTTGCTCATTCCAACCGCCGCAGCTTTGTAGTGCTTTGCGTCGGACAAATTGACCATTTCCCCGCAATTCTCCCAGCCCGCCAATGGCAGTACGCTGTTGTTGGAGGTAGGCATCAAGTGCCATTTCCGCCATCTGCCCTTTTGTCCAGAAATTCAGCTCAACATTAGCGATGGTTTTTCTGACTTGCACTCCTCCGACTTCTGACTTATTAAACAATGGCATGACGTGCCGTAGCAAATCTTTTGTGACGCGAGCATCTGCATCAAATACACCCACAATTTCTCCTTTGGTGAGGGGGAGAACATGATTGAGTGCCCCTGATTTACCCCCACCTGCCGACTCACCTCGGTGGAGTACCTTAAGCTGTTCGTATTCTGCGGCTAATTTATCTAACAATAAGGGTGTACTGTCCGTACTGCGATCGTTAATTACCCAAAGTTCGTACTTGTCTTTCGGGTAATCTAAATTACACAGCATTTTTACCAGATTACTGATGACATATTCTTCATTTTGTGCTGCTACTATCAGAGAAACTGATGGAAAATCATCTGAATCTTCAGCAATCAGGGGTTCAGGCCTTTTTAAAGGTCGCGCTCGGAATACCCTTACTGCATGAATCCCCAACAGAGCTGTTAAGCTCCAAACTAGCCAGTAACCCCAAGACATCAAATGAAGAGCGATGGTGCTACCCCAAATCATGGTTAAGACTACAGCCGCTTTGCGTCGCCTTCCTTCTTGTCCCTGAAAGAAAAAGTTACTTTCAAAGTCGTCATCTGAAAATTCGGATAAAAGAGAGCTGATTGGGTCCAGCTCATCGCCAGGATTGTTTTGGGACCAGGAATTTTGTGGCATAAGTTATTCGATGTCACCGCCCAATTAGGTTATTAAACTGTATCCGATTGTATCTGAGATTATTAAATTTTTTATACTTTTAAGGGGTATCGCTTGTGTAGATTTAGGTTTTGTCATGAATTTATCGTTTGAACAGGTTAGTTGCCAGGTATGTCGGAGTTGTATATGATGATTTCTTTGATAATCGCAGTATCTTGGGCTTTAGGTTCTGTTTGGTGGGTAGAGGTGGTAAGAGACTTTTATCACACGACTTCCCATTATTACCCTCCCCTCTATCGGCTCCATGTATGACATCATCGGGTTTTTCGTCCAGATTTGACTCCGGCTAGCGACCAAATTTATAATATGAGGATGCCAAAAATAAAATATTCTGACAATTGATAAACGATTTGTTTTCTAATTATTTCCCGAATTCTGTATAAATTTATAATCCATCTCAGATGATAACAAAGTCAACCGATCGAATGTTAAACCAATTTAATCCTTCTGACATCAACTAATTTCTACCCACTTTTCCATGAGTTTGATAGTATAGTAATAATGCCCATCTTGTTCCCGAATTACATCACGCTCTATCAAAATTTTAAGCGCTGCTTCCACTTCTGCAATAGTTAGAGTAGTTTTTTCTACTAGTTGTGCTTTGGATAATTCTTTATGGCATAATTCGCGGAGAATTTCCAGTTGTCCCACGGGTGAATTTTTCTCAGCTTGCTGCCATACACCTGTAAAATAGGGGTTGCCATCAATGAAGAAGTCTGGATCGTTAATAATTATATTGACATCTTCGACAGTGAAGCGTTTTTCTCGTTATATTTGTCAGTTTAATTTATCAAAATCGAGCCATTCCTATATATTTTGAATGTCTCCCGAAATTAGGTAGCACGAATGTGGCAAAACAAGTAGCAGTATTGTCGCAAGTATTGACCTTATTAAATAATTATACAAAAGTAATTTTAGGGGATAGAGAATTCTGTTCGGTAGACCTGGCGAGCTGGTTAAGAAATCAGCCCCAGACTTATTTCTGCTTACGCTTAAGGAAAAATGAATACGTTGAAGTATGATACTGGTGTGGGTGTAACTTTTGCTAACTACTAATCTTCAACCCATACTACAATGCTGTTCAAGTTTAACCCGCGCAGGCGGGTTTTGTTTGTGTAGACGCGGTTTTAACCGCCAAACTTGAAAATACTTGTGGTATTTATTGGCGAGAAACTGAGCCGCAGTTTAGCTGGTGCAAGTTATCAGAAATTAACACCAAACGAACGAGGACATTATCCAATTCCACCCTTGGGAGTAGAATTGGGTTTGTGGCAAGGAAGCTATCAGAATCAAAGCCAACTCTGGCTGCGTTGGTGGGATGAGGAGGGTAATTTGTTGTTAACTGGTTCAGAACGTGCTGAAGTGGAGTCCGCACGAGCCGAGCGTGCTGAAATTGCCCTGGCAGCGGAAGCTCAAGCCAGACAGCAGGGCTGTTTCATTCTCCCACAGCAACAGGTTAAACCGCCCTTCGGCGGTTCAACTTATTTGTTAATAAGCTAATGGAAAACTTGCTAACCTGCGAAGGCAAGTTTTGTCTGTGTAGCGACAGATTTCAATCTGTCGTAAAAGTTGAGAATGAAACAGCCCTGAGCCAGACAGGAGGCTGAATTTGCCCTAGCAGCAGAAGCTCAAGCCAAAAGAGACACTATACCCCGCCTATTGGCAATGGGATTAACTGTGGTACAAGTGGGGGAGGCGTTGGGTGTGACGGAGGCGGAGGTAACAGCAGTTTCTCAAGGCAATGGCTAATTTAAAAGATTTAGCATCTTAGGAAAGAGAAAAACTATTAGGGATGAAGCATTTGGACGATATCTTTTGTCAAGAAACAAATATCTTTCTCTCCAAATGCTTCACCCTTGATCGCTGGCAATAAACTCAGTTTTTGCGGTGTAGTCTTTCGGCGATCTTTTTGTATCTGAGATTATTAAATTTTTTATACTTTTAAGGGGTATCGCTCGTGTAAATTTAGGTTTTGTCATGAATTTATCGTTTGAACAGGTTAGTTGCCAGGTGTGTAGGAGTTGTATATCATGATTTCTTTGATAATCGCAGTGTCTTGGGGTCTAGGTTCTGTATTGTGGGTAGAGGTGGTAAGAGACTTTTATCACACGCTCTCTCATTATTACCCTCCCCTCTATCGACTCCATGTATGGCATCATCGGGTTTTTCGTCCAGATTTGACTCCGGCTAGTGACGAAATTTATCGGGAAGCTCATTGGTATAACGATGTACCGGAATCCTGCGTGATGTTGGCGTTTAGTGTTTTATTTTGGGGATTAGCTCATTTCTCGACACCAGAATATCAGTGGGTAACTTTATTCGGCTCTGTTTATACTATCAGCTTTTTGCTGAGTGCGATCGCACGGGGTATGGGTTTGAAAGGGGCGCATGAATTAACCGATCTTACTCATTTACCGGGACCTTTTTTAACACCGCCATCTAATTGGAAGGTAAATCGATCGTATCATTGGCGGCATCATTTCGACAATCAAAAGGCTTACTATTGCGGCACGTTTACCTTGGTGGACAAACTGATGGGGACTGCACTTTCGCTGAAAGGTAAAACAATTGCCGTAACTGGTGCATCGGGAACCTTGGGGCAATCGCTCTTGCACCATTTACATAATCGGGGGGCAAAAGTTATTGCTCTAACTTCTAAAGAGCAGACAGTTACATTGAGTATAAATGGGGAAAGTTTACCAGTGAAAACAATTAATTGGCAAATTGGCAAAGAATCAGATTTGGCAGGAGAATTAGAAAAAGTAGATATTCTGATTCTCAATCACGGTATTAACGTCCATGGAGAAAGAACAGCAGATGCGATCGCACGCTCCTATCAAATTAACACATTTTCCAGTTTAGAGTTGATGGAACTATTTTTGAAAACAGTTCGCACCAATGAAGATATTGCCCGTAAAGAAGTTTGGGTGAATACCTCAGAAGCCGAAGTCAATCCTGCATTTAGTCCTTTGTATGAATTAAGCAAACGAGCATTGGGAGATTTAGTAACTATGCGGCGTTTAGATGCGCCTTGTGTAGTGCGAAAATTAATTTTAGGACCTTTTAAAAGTAATCTTAATCCCATTGGCGTGATGTCAGCGGATTGGGTGGCAAAACAGATTGTAAATCTGGCTGTTCGAGATGTGAGAAATATTATTGTGACAGTTAATCCAATAACCTTTGTGGCTTTCCCGATCAAGGAATTTCTTGTCAGTATTTACTTCAAGCTATTTAGTCGAAAAACTCCTGACGTGGGTTTGGTTAATTCCAGTGTAATTGGAAAGGTTTAATAGAGTAGGGTGCGTTATAAATTAACACACCCTACTGGCGTGACAAGGCTAAAAATGTAGGTTGGGTAGAGCGCCAGCGTTACCCAACTTGCCTTAAATCTGTTGGGTTGAGGCAAGCAAGTTAGGTCCCTCAACCCAACTTACATCTAATGGACTAGAATATTAATACCAATTCTAAATTAGATCTGTGAACTTAACTTAGTGTGAGTAAAAATTGTTATTAAAAGTGAGGTAAATCAATGCCGTCTCCATTCCCTGGTATGAATCCTTATTTAGAACATCCCGATTTATGGCCTGGAGTTCATCGGTTACGGTGAGGAGGGGAGAAATTAGCGGCGGAAATGGGCGATGGCGATTAAATATATTTGATTTACTTAGAGGTAGAGAATGATTCAGCAATATGTTCAAAAGGCAATGGAAACAGCACACTATGAAGTGCTGGAAGATGACGAAGGGTTTTACGGAGACATTCCTGGTGCTACTGGAGTGTGGGCAACAGCTAGTACCCTCGAATCCTGCCGCATGGAATTGTTAGAAGTATTAGAGGAGTGGATTCTCGTTGGTATTGCGATGAATCACAATCTGCCGGAATTTGAAGGCGTGATGCTAAAAGTGAAGTCTGTTGCTTAATGCTAATCCTACCTCTTGGCTTCTATAATGCTTTACGGGAAAATACACAGAAATTGTCGGTTATTTTAGGCATCATTTAAGTATAATTAAATTGAGGCTTTTGACTTATGCCACCCTTTCATGCTATTTCCCGTCGTGATTTGATTAATGGATAAAGCCCATTTTACTATCCTAAGATCAAGATATTTTTCTTGGCGCTATCGGCAACTCAATTACAAACTCAGTTCCCTCACCTACTACCGAATTACATTTCATCTTACCCCCATGTCTGTTCACCACAATCTGATAGCTAATTGATAATCCTAAACCCGCACCCGCACCCACGGATTTTGTAGTAAAAAATGGATCGAATATCCGATTGATTACTTCCTCACTAATCCCATAACCGTTATCACTAATCCGAATAATAATAGAGGGAGTGGGGAGTGGGTTTTTTGGAGTGGGGGGAGAGT
>NZ_JAMZMM010000670.1 GCF_024178385.1 Limnofasciculus baicalensis BBK-W-15
GGAGTGGGGAGTGGGGGGAAACTATTTTTTTTACTTATACTCAGATCTTGCAGCAGTGGCCAAAACCGCCAGTGGCTATTAGACAGAGAATTTATTCTCTGGCGGGTTTCTGAGGTGTACTTTATAAACCAGCATTCTGCTGTAATACTTCATCCTTCATCAAGATCGCGATGGGATGAGGATTCAGCGATTGGATCGGGGGTTTCGCGATCCGATCGCAGCAGGGCTTCGCGATCGCGCATATTTAGAGGCGATCGTTGAGAGGCTGCTAGGCGATCGATTGACTTGTGTCTGTTACCGGGATGTGTCCACGTTTTCCATGCGGCTTTAACTCCGGCGAAGACGCTACGGGTGTTAATCTGTACCTTTTTCACCTGCCCTTTCGCACCGCTGATACTTTGATCGACTTGTTTAACAACTTGAGAGGCACTTTTAACCCCTTCATTCACATCATTGGTTAAGTCTGTGATTTCCAAACCTGTTAGGCGAATCGCCTCTAGGGTTGGCGGCAATTCGCGCTGAAGTGTATCGGCTAATTTTGCCACGCTACGAGCAGCCCGCGCTAACTCCAGAAAGGCTGGTAGCGCGGCGAATAAAAGGGCAGTTAAACTAACTGCTACCAAGAGAATAGATAATCCTAACCAAAATAGAGGATCAGTCACTGACAGATTACCTATAGCTGATGATTGGAAACTGAGGAGGGAGAATCTGTTGCCAAGTCAGACTTGGAGCGATCGATTTCTTCGCTCTCCTCTACAGATGCCTCAATTCCGGCTGCGATCGCATCTCGCAGTCGATTTAATGTCGCATCCCATCTACGGAGTGCCGATCCTGAAAGGCGATCTGCTTGTAATTGTACTGTGGTCGATAAATCTTCGGCTAATTCTGGCAATGCGTCTGCGGATTTTTTCAATAATTGTCGCGTTTCCCTACCTGTGCGCGGAGCAATCAGGATACCGATGATGGTTCCGATTGTACCGCCCAACAGCATACCTCCAATAAATGCTCCGGCACTTTTCTTTGACATCGTTTGTTATTTGTTGTTAGTTGTTAGTTGTTGGTTGTTGGTTGTTGGTTGTTGGTTGTTAGTTATTGGTTATTTGTTGTTAGTTGTTGGTTGTTGGTTGTTGGTTGTTGGTTGTTCAATTCAAATAACAAATAACAAATAACAAATAACTTCTCACCTCTCACCTTTTCTACGATGTTGCGATGCAGTCTGCGGGCTACGCCATCGCGTGCGCCTGCTACTACGCTTGAGTGCTTCCCGCCATATCCCTTGCATCAAAGCTAATACTGACAAGATTTGCTGAATTTTTTGCCACTGAATTTCTAGTTGCTGATAACTTTGTCTTACTCCTCTTACACCTATTTGCCCCTGATAAATTGGTCCAGGGGCATTGTATAAGGCAGAATGGATGTTACGTTCAGCGGCTGCGATCGCAGCCGTCGCATCTGCTATCACCCTGCGCAATTTCCAGATTTGCCAAGCCCCGTACAGGCAGGCGAGGGAAATCAGTACATTAAAAACTATAACAACTAAGTAGGTGGGCATAAGAAGAGGTGAGTGGGGAG
>NZ_JAMZMM010000236.1 GCF_024178385.1 Limnofasciculus baicalensis BBK-W-15
GTAAGTAACTATTCTCTCCCATCCTGCCTGAGTTGCCGACTTTAATATCTCAAAAGACAATACCCTAGAGCATCTAGTTGAACATCACCATCGTAACTCAGCAATTAAAGTCGTCAAGCTATCGTGCAACTTTGGTAAGAAAGTTGCCCTCAGCGTCGGGATTGACTATGCTAGTGGTGCTGCCATCATCCAGATTGCTGCAATCTGCAATCTGGAACAGCGCTTTGCTCACTGCTTGCAGCAGCGTAACGCGATCGCATCAAGGTAAAATTTCCCTGAAGCCATGGAATAGGAAGCCATTCTAGTAAGTACAGAATAACTATAAATTAATACTAAAGCAACAGAGGTGTAACTTTGAATCTTAAAATTGGTATTTTTATCCTTATTATTATCTGTCTTATCGCCACAGGCGCAGGAGTTTACCTACTCGCCGATATTGACCAACAACAGCTCCAAACTTGGTTAAAGCAAGCAGGTATATGGGCACCATTAATTTATATTCTCCTTTATACTGTAGGCACGATATTAATTTTACCCTCAACCCCCCTTAATCTCAGCGGTGGTGCAATCTTTGGCATCTGGTGGGGGACAATGTGGACTACAATTGCAGCAGTAGTTGCCGCAGTGGTAGCATTTGCTTTTACTCGTACTATTGGACGAGATGTAGTCGCCAAAAAGTTTGCCGGAAAATGGGAGGCAATGGATGCGGAAATGCGTCAGGGAGGCTTATTTTATATGTTTGCCATCCGCTTATTACCGCTGATTCCCTACGGGTTAGTTAATTTTGCGGCTGGATTGACAGGGATTCGCTTTAAAGATTATTTCATTGGTACGCTGCTGGGTACTGTTCCTGGAATCTTGCCCTTTGTCATGATGGGTGCAGGTTTGCGATCGCTCAAGCAAGGTGATATATTACCCCTAACCTTTGCTTTAGCCTTGACTGGGATGTTGGTTGGTGTTGCTACTTGGTATCGCCGCCGTCGTCAATCACCTCAGAAAGAACTTTTAGAAAAGGAACAACAAAGACGGCGCGAGGATGTTTAAATAATTGTGCTTAATCAACATATCGATACTATTCTAAATCGTGCCCTACTAGGTGAAGATCTAACACCCGATGAAGGTGTTATCCTTCTCAACCAAACCGCGCCAACTGCCATAGCCGCAATTCAAGAAACAGCCGATAAACTGCGCCACAAACAAGCAGGAGATACAGTTACCTATATTATCAATCGCAATATTAATTTTACCAATATTTGCGAACAGCACTGTAGTTTCTGTGCCTTTCGTCGGGATGCAGGCGCAGAGGGTGCTTATTGGTTAAATTGGGGACAAATACTAGAAAAAGCAGCAGATGCTGTCAGTCGAAATGCTACAGAAATTTGTATGCAAGGGGGACTTAACCCAGAGGCAAAAATCAATGGTGCTGCTTTGCCCTATTATCTACAATTAGTAAAAACTATTAAAGATGAATTTCCTCATCTACATATCCATGCCTTCTCTCCCCAAGAAGTGCAATTTATTGCCGAAGCAGATGGCATGAGCTATGAGGAAGTTATAGTAAAATTGAGAGATGCTGGTCTAGGCTCAATGCCGGGAACCGCTGCCGAAATATTAGATGATGAAGTAAGACGGATTCTCTGTCCAGAAAAGACAAATACAGCAACTTGGTTAGAAATTATCGGTACGGCACATAAACTAGGAATCCCCACAACTAGCACTATGCTATCTGGACATATTGAAACCCCATCACAACAAATAGCACATTTAGCCAAATTGCGATCGCGCCAACAACTATCTCTCGATCGCGGATACCCAGCTTACATTACCGAATTTATTCTACTACCCTTTGTCGGTCAAGAAGCTCCTAAATCATTACGCCGTCGCGTGGGCAGAGATCAACCAGTCTTGTCAGATGCCCTTTTACTTACCGCAGTGGCGCGAATATTTTTGGGAAATTGGATTGTTAATCATCAACCCAGTTGGGTAAAATTGGGTTTAGCAGGAGCGAAAGAAGCTCTTAAATGGGGATGTAACGATCTTGGGGGGACATTAATGGAGGAACATATTACTACTATGGCAGGGGCAGTTGGGGGGACTTGTATGGAGGTGGCAGATTTACAGGGAGCTATTAGTGGTTTGGGGCGTAGTTTTCAGGAAAGAGATACACTATATCGGTATCTGATGCCAAAATTTAATAGTGTGGTGGCATGAGCTATTTTTTAACGCAGAGGTACGCAGAGGTAAGTTGAGAGGTTCGCAGAGGTTTTGGAGAGGGATATTGTGGAGGGGAATTTGCGATCGCAATTTTACTCATTGGCTTGAAAAATGTCACAATATTTGTAGGTAGAGGGTTTGGTGGTGCGGCTTGAGCGAATAGATGATGAATCTCAAGAATAATCTAACTTCAAAACCTGCCCCACACCCAAGGATCTAGCTGTCGCCAAGGGTGTTAGGATATCCTCAAATGCCATAACTAATTCACGGCAAGCTTTTGATATTTGACTTTTGAATAGCCATGACACCTCATCCCCTGCTACATTAACAATGACACTGTGCATCCCCTCTTTTCATGCTCAAGAAAAACAAACCCCTTCTGCTGCTAACCTTAGCAGCGGCAACATTTCTCCTTGTCGGCGGCATCACCTCCTATTCCCTGTGGCTACAGCGGAATATGTTACTGAAAAATGCTCCATTAGGCTCCCAATTAATCCCTCAAGATGCCCTAGTAATGGCATCAATTTCTACCAATCCACTCCAATGGCAGAATTTTCAGGAGTATGGCACGCAGGAAACTCAAGCTGCGTTAAACAAACAGCTTGCTGAAATCCAAAACAATCTCCTAACTGTCAACGGCTATAACTACGAGAAAGATATTCAACCAGGTTTAGCACAAACAATTGCGATCGCATATTTTGATGTTCCCACATCAAGTACAAAATCGCCACCTAAACAGAATCAATCCTTAGAAATACCCTTCTTCCAAACCCCTGACTTGATTGTACTCCCGATGGAGAATACCACTCAAGCAAAACAGATATTAGATAAAGCAAAATCTCAGAAAGTGACGCAGGTGGTAGAGAGAATCTATAAAGGGGTTGAGATTCGGGAAACTAAAAAGGATAATGGCACTAATTATTCTGCTGCTGCCCTAGGGCGTTTCTTTGTTGTTACCACTAATCCAACTATAACAGATCGGGTTATTGATACTTACAAAGGGGCTGATTCTATTGCCATCACCCCTGGCTATGTGGAGAGATTAGCTAAAATTACCGCAGGAAATACCTTCGCTCAAATATATTTTAATATCCCAGCCCTATCAACAGCCGCCGCTGTCAATTCTAAGCATTCCCTATCTCCAGAAAAAATAGCAGCTAGCGAACAAAAACAGGGAATTGCCACAACAGTAATTGTAGAGCCAGAAGGAGTCAGATTTCAATCAATTTATTGGCTCAAACCCAAAAGCCAACGTAAATATAAAGTAAAAAATACTAACATCCGCTTGCCCAGACGCTTTCCCGCAAATACTCTACTAATGGTTTCTGGCGGCAACTTAGCCCAATTGTGGCAAGATTATGCCGCAACTGCCGAGTCAAACCCAATCGCCCCAATGCCACCAGCTAACTTCAGCGCAGGCTTGCAAGCAACATTAGGCTTAGATTTGCAGAAAGATTTATTACCCTGGATGGAAGGAGAATTCGCCTTAGCACTAATTCCCGCCGCTGAAGATTTACTGAAATTGCCAGAAAATTCTCAGCCATCTCCCACATTGGGCGCAGGTATAGCATTAATGGTACTATCGAGCGATCGCGCTACCACAGATAAAGCCTTCCAGAAACTAGATGAAGCCCTCAAAACCCGCTATCAGTTTACCGTAGAAAATACCCAGATTAACGGACAACCTGTAGTAAAATGGACATCACCACTAGGAGGCGCGATCGCAACTCACGGCTGGTTAGAAGGGAATATAGTCTTTTTAACTCTAGGCGCACCAATTACTAGTGCCTTCCTGCCTCAACCCTCAGCCACACTAATTCAAACCGGGCTATTTCAACAAGTTGTACCAGATCGTCCCAAGCCTAATAATGGTCAAATCTTTATAGATGTAGATCGCACTCTCAATCAAAACACTCTAAATTTACCAACTCTACCTCCACAACAAAAAAGTCTAATTCAGGCAATTCGCGCCATTGGATTTACCATGGCAATTAGTGATGAACGTAGTACCCGCTTTGATATCTTTGTCAAGCTCCAAAAAGCCTTAACACCCAATCTCTCTCCCCCGCCCAACATTAAAATTAGTCCCTCCAGCACTCCCAAACCCTCTGGCATTACAATACCACCAACCCCTAAAATTACCGTAACTCCCTCTCCGGTGGGCAGTCCCCACTAACGTAATCATCAGCTTTTTAAGCTATATTGGGGACTGCCCACCCTACAGAAAACGCTTTGTTGACAATGGTGAAAGATCTCAGTCTAACAAAGATACAGTAACATAGACAAGAGAGATATGATAATAATATATACCTTAAATGGTGGATAACCCTATGGTTCAGCAAGCCCTATTATCTGATGATTACTATATCCCAGATCCTAACAACTTAATTACCGAAGATGATACTCCTGTGGATAACTTTTCCTCTGCCAAACAACAACGGCTCTTAGTTAGTTCTGTTTACACTTCCGCACCGCACCAGACTTTTTTAGCCGAAGCTAATGTCGGGATCTACCATACAGCCAATCAATCTGCTATTGTCCCCGATGTATTTCTCAGTTTAGATGTCCAAGTTCCTGGAAATTGGTGGGAGAAACAACACCGGGTTTACCTAGTTTGGCACTTTGGCAAACCACCGGAAGTTGTTATTGAAATTGTTTCCAATAAAGTGGGAGATGAACTGGGAGAAAAACTGAAAATTTACCAACAAATGCGAGTGAGTTACTATATAGTATACGATCCCAATTGTCAATTAGGAGAACAAGTATTGCTCGTTTACGAGCTGAGGGGTAGACGTTACTATGAAACCACAGAAACTTGGTTAGAACAAGTGGGATTAGGTTTAACGCAATGGCAGGGAAAATTTGAAGGAAGACAAGATATTTGGCTGCGTTGGTGTTATCAAGATGGAACTGTTCTTCCCACTGGAGATGAACGTGCGGCACAAGCTGAACAACTTTTACAACAAGAAAGATTAGAAAAGGAACAGCAGGAGCAACGCGCCCAACAAGCTGAACAACGTGCTGAACTTTTAGCGGCACAACTTCGGGCTTTGGGTGTTAATCCGGAGGATATATAGCAAAAGTCAAAAGTCAAAAGTCAAAAGTGAAATGATTGCTATGAATCGGTTTTTGGGTTTTCGGATGCCGTAACCGCCTTGGCGACTGCATATCGCAATTATCGCACAAACAAATAACCAATATATCCTGGTTTAATTGATTTAAAGAAGCTTAATATTTATTCAACCATTGAGGATAAAATTCACTTTTAATTGCCATATTCCACGAGGGTTTATCTGACTAAGTTGATGAAGAGTATAAGAGAGAGTAGAAAATATTGACCTGACTCACAATAGCATATGAGACCTAAAAAAGGTCATTAGCCCTCCTTTGGATTATTTTAGCACGATCGCTGAAACGACGCAATCTCGTAAATTATTGAGAATTAATTTTAATAAATTTAACGAAGTTAAAGCACTTTCAGCCTTCGATGATTTGTTACGTTATGTAAATTACCTTTTTTTTGAGGGAGAAGAGTTGGAGTTGAGGGAAAAACAGTTTACTCCGACTTGGGACATCCCCCCAACCGACACCCCACCATCAGGAAGAATAGGGAAGCCAGGTTCGTGAAAGTGACCCAAACCGATAGGATAAGATTAACGCGGCTATCATAGTAGTTTCAAAAACTCACAACTGTATGGATCTCGTTTCACTCCAAAACGGCTTAGATAATATCTCATTTGCTGTCCTCTTCGGGACAATGTTGATTTACTGGGTAGGAGCTGCTTTCAAAAACATTCCCTACCTACCCGCATTAGGAACAGCAGGCATGGCAAGTGCCAACCTCTGCATCGCAGCCTTACTCATTGCCCGATGGGTAGAAGGAGGCTACTTCCCCTTAAGTAATCTATATGAATCACTCTTTTTCCTCACCTGGGGCATTACCACCGTCCATCTGATTGCGGAAAACATGAGCCGCAGTCGCTTGGTGGGTGTTGCCACAGCACCAGTAGCCATGAGCATTACCGCCTTTGCTGCCATGTCACTACCAGATGGGATGCAGCACTCAGAACCCTTAGTCCCCGCACTAAAATCTAACTGGTTAATGATGCACGTCAGCGTCATGATGCTCAGTTACTCAGCCCTGATGGTAGGATCGTTGTTAGCGATCGCATTTTTAGTAGTTACTAGGGGTCAAAATATAGAATTACGAGGAAGTTCCGTTGGTACAGGTGGATATCGCACTAAAAACGGATTAGCCACTAACGCCACCTATCGGCTGCAACGTCAAGGCGAAGACTCCCAGCCTCAGATAGAAATTACCTCCAGTAACTCCTCAACACCCGTTAGTTTAGTAGAAAACAATGGTTTTGCTAGTACAGCAGTTCTAGATCGCGTTGCCCTCGATTTGTCATCAGGTTTCCCATCCGCCATAGCACCAACTCTATCCCCACAACTCTTGAGTATTGCCGACACTCTCGATAATATTAGCTATCGGATCATTGGTTTGGGATTTCCCCTCCTGACGATTGGGATTATTGCAGGTGCAGTTTGGGCAAATGAAGCCTGGGGTTCCTACTGGAGTTGGGACCCTAAGGAAACATGGGCATTAATTACCTGGCTAGTTTTTGCCGCCTATCTCCACGCCCGCATTACTCGCGGCTGGCAAGGGCGTAAACCCGCAATGTTAGCAGCAACCGGATTCATGGTGGTCTGGATTTGCTATCTTGGGGTCAATCTATTGGGTAAAGGATTGCATTCCTATGGCTGGTTTTTCTAAGCCTTTGGCGTTGTTGTCGGTAGCTTATCGGCGCTCTCGCTAGCTCCTGGGAAATGCCAGCTATTCAACCAACGTAACGAATGATGGAAAGGAAAACTACAACGTTAATCGGGGAAAATAAGCGTGGATAAGAAGTTCGAGCCGCTGTCTGTCGGTGAAGTTTTGTCCATTGAGGAATCCGTCCAAATTTTAATTGGACACCGGACATTCCGAGTTGGCGAATTGGCAGAAGCCATTAGAAGACAGCTTGAAGATGGGGTGAGTGGATGGACTCAGGACAAGAATGCCTGGTTTAGCGAAGATGGTGTTCCTTGTGAGGTTTTGCAATTTAATGCTCGTGGTTGGCAAAAAGGCAAGGTAAAAATCAACCTGGTATTTTGCCCAGACGAGTCTGGCGATGAAGGGAAACCAGCATCTGCTAGTTCAAAAGAGTCAGAGACATTAGCCGCAGACAGTAAGGATGAGCTAAATCTCGAAGTCTCTTCCACTAGTATGGATGATGAGCTAAATCTCGAAGATTCCTCCACTAGTATGGATGATGAGCTAAATCTCGAAGACTCCTCCACTAGTATGGATGATGAGCTAGATCTCGAAGACTCCTCTACTAGTATGGATGATGAGCTAGATCTAGATGATGATCTAGATCTAGATGACTCCTCCACTAGTATGGATGATGATGAGTTTGAATTAGGATTCTCAGAAGTCGCCCACGAAGAGCAAAAGCAGGAAGCCCCAACAGAAATCTATAGCGAGATGGAGCGAGAAGCCGCTATGATTTCTGCCGATGGAATAGACTTTGATGATGCCTCCGATGACTTAGATGATGAATTTGATGAAATCTCCCAAAGTATTGAGGATGAGCTAGAGGAAGAAGAAGATCTCACAGATGGTGAAGATGAGTTGTTAGATTTGGGAGAAATTTCCACAGATAGTGACGATGACCTGGATTTTGGCGAAATATCTGATGGTGATGACGATGAGTTTGAGTTGACAGACTTATCCTCGAACGATGATTCAGACGACAACGGCACCGAGTCACTACTTGATGATGTCTGGCAAGACATGAACAAGGCAACTTGGTAGAGTTGTTAGTTGTTGGTTGTTAGTTGTTGGTTGTTAGTTGTTGATTGTTAGTTATTAGTCGTTGGTTATTAGTTATTAGTTGTTAACAAGGGGCTGAGAGCCAATTGTTGAGTGTGGTTAGTTATTGATTTTGGAAAATCTGGCAAATAACAAATAACCAACTACAAATAACAAATAACCAACTACAAATGACTGATGACTGATAACAAACAACCAACAACAAACAACCAACAACCAACAACCAATAAAAATTGGACTCCTCTTCATGGAAGACTCCATCAAACCCTACGACAAAGAGGGCTATTGGCACAGCGTAGGCGAGTATTAGTAGCAGTATCTGGCGGACAGGATTCCCTTTGTCTGATGAAACTATTGCTAGATTTGCAACCAAAGTGGGAATGGGAGCTAGCAATGGCTCACTGCGATCATCGTTGGGCGGCAGATGTAGGGATGGCAATTCACGTTCAACAAATTGCCCAAAACTGGGGAATTCCCTTCTATCTCAAAACAGCATCAGAAGTAAATAATAGTGAGGCAGCAGCACGGGCATGGCGCTATCAAGTCCTCAGTCAAATTGCCCTAGACCAAGGTTATCATGATGTAGTTACTGGTCACACAAAGAGCGATCGCGCTGAAACTGTCCTCTACAACCTGATTCGAGGTACAGGTGCTGATGGATTACAATCCCTTACCTGGCAACGTCCCCTCGTGAATGGTGTCCAACTTGTCCGTCCACTCCTAGATGTCACCCGCACTGAAACATTACAATTCTGCCAAGAGCAGCGGCTACCGATTTGGGAAGATTCCTACAATCAAGATCTAAACTATGCTCGTAACCGCATTCGTCAAGAATTATTACCCTACCTAAAAACTCATTTTAATCCCCAAGTGGAAACTGCACTATCTCAAACAGCAGAACTCCTCAGAGCTGAGGTAGACTATCTAGAAGATGCTGCTTTTGAGTTATGGCAGGAAGCCATAATATCCGATCGCGATCGTGAATCAGACACCACTTTAAAACTGAATCGCCTAGTATTGCGTAAAGCACCTCTGGCACTACAACGCCGCACCATCCGAAAGTTTCTCGCCACTATCCAACCAACAGCCCCCACCTTCGAGCAAATCGAAGCCATTACTGCCTTAATTAACGCTCCTAATCGCTCTCGAACCTCTTCCTTTCCTGGCGGCTCAAGTGCCCAAGTTGAAGGAAATTGGATTACTTTTCGGTAATTGTTGTTGGTTATTTGTTGTTTGTTGTTGGTTGTTTGTTATTTGTTGTTGGTTATTTGTTGTTTGTTGTTGGTTATTTGTTGTTTGTTGTTTGTTATTTGTTATTTGTTGTTTGTTGTTGGTTGTTATTTGTTATTTGTAGAACAGGTGTCTCACCTATCACAGTTATTATTTGTTTGACGAACAAGGGGCTTAAGCCCCTTGCCAACAACTAACAACCAACAACTATAGCAGATTGCAGGTTTATGAAGTACACCTCAGAAACCCGGTTTCTCTGCACCGAACATACCTGAAAATTACTGCTACTGTATTATTTGTTTGACGAACAAGGGGCTTAATCCCCTTGCCAACAACCAACAACCAACAACTAACAACTAACAACTAACAACTAACAACTAACA
>NZ_JAMZMM010000671.1 GCF_024178385.1 Limnofasciculus baicalensis BBK-W-15
CCTATTTATTATTATGTTTCTTTCCCTTGAATACGAACCAGCTTTAGAATCATTAGGCAATGACTACTTTGATGAAGTAGCAGCGGCAGAATTTCCCAGTCATATTCTCCGATTCCGCAATAACCAATTACTACCACAATTGGGATTAACTCCTCATAATGTAACTGATACTGATTTTATCCAAGCATTTGGTAAGTTTGTTGGTATCCGACCATTTTTAGCTTTGCGCTATCATGGCTATCAGTTTGGGGAATATAATTCTAGATTAGGTGATGGTAGGGGGTTTATCTACGGTCAAGTCCGGGGAATTGATGGGGAATTATATGATTTTGGCACAAAAGGGTCAGGTACTACTCCCTATTCTAGAGGAGCGGATGGCAGATTAACTCTTAAAGGTGGAGTGCGGGAAGTTTTAGCAGCGGAAGCTTTACATAGTTTGGGGGTTTGCACTTCTCGCTGTTTGAGTTTGATTGAAACTGGGGAACAGTTGTGGCGCGGAGATGAACCTTCCCCAACTCGTTCTTCTGTTACGATTCGTTTCAGTCGTTCTCATATTCGATTTGGTACGTTTGAGCGATTGCACTATTTTAAACGGCGGGATTTAATCGAAAAGCTGTTAGACCATGTAATTCAATATTATTACCCTCGGCTTATTTGCGATCGCGAAGCGCTGCTCCAACCAGATCGCACTCAAGGTAATCCCCAATTTACCGAACAAAAGGATAGAGTTGCTCTCTACGTCCAATTCTATGCCGAATTAGTGCAACGTGTGGCAAAATTAGTGGCGCAGTGGATGGCAGCCGGGTTTTGTCATGCTGTCCTCAATACTGATAATATGTCCGTTACTGGAGAAAGTTTTGATTATGGTCCCTACGCTTTTATCCCCACCTACAACCCTAAGTTTACAGCAGCCTATTTCGACTATTACGGACGTTATTCTTACGGAAATCAACCATCCATTTGTCGGCTAAATTTAGAAATGCTTCAGCAACCGTTAAGAATGGTAATTCCCGTTGAGGATATGGAAGCTGGTTTAGCCCGGTTTGATGAGTATTATTATCTCACTTATCGACAACTTATGTTGAATAAGTTAGGATTTGCCGAGGTGAGTGAATCTCAGGGTAATGAGTTATTAAAATTAACCATAGATTTCCTGATGGAGAGTCAGGTGGGGTATCATCAGTTTTTTGCGGAATTAGCAGAACAATTTGACCCCATCTGGCGAGATGATGGAAGTCAGATTTTCAGTCAAGCTTCATTGATTACATCGACTGAACACCAGTCATTACTCGGAAAATGGCGCGAAATATATTACCATATCTTACAGGATTTGTCAAGAGACGAATTAGAACAAGTGAATCAGCGGTTGCGGGATAAAAATCCGAAAACTGCTTTATTAAGACCAATAATTGAAGAGGTTTGGGGGGCAATTAGCCAGGAGGATAATTGGCAACCGTTTGATGATTTAGTAGGACGATTACAGAGAAAGGATTAAAGGAGTTAGCCACTATAGCGTTTTCATTTGGGATGTGAACAGCAAAAGTCCTGAAGCACCATAAAAT
>NZ_JAMZMM010000237.1 GCF_024178385.1 Limnofasciculus baicalensis BBK-W-15
CTCCCCAGCCCCCCAGCCCTCAATTTATCAACCGAGAATAAAATAGCCCTGCTGAAAAAGGAGGTTAGGGAGAGAGTATTTTCTTAAGAAATAAACTCTTAAGCAGCAATAACTTCCCCATAGGGAATAAAGGTTTTCTTCTGCGCCCCACAGATGGGGCATTGCCAATCTTCAGGAATTGCCTCAAAAGGTGTACCCGGAGAAATACCTGAATCAATATCCCCCATGACGGGATCGTAAATCACAGAACATTTCTGACAAATCCACTTCTGTATAGCCGGATTGTCAGAAGCTTGGCGGGTAGGAATAGTTTCACCCTCAATTAATTGTAAGGCTTCAGTGTAGCGATCGGCGTGATAGTGTTCAATTGGTACTAAAAGTCCAAAATTGTGCGCCGCTTTGCGAAATTGTCCAGCGTGTTGTCGGGATTCTGCTTCCTGTGCCTCAAATTCAGCAATAGCAGGATTGTCACGATCTTGCCTTGCTTGGGCGGCAAATTCAGGATACATTGTAGTGTATTCGTAGGTTTCCCCTTCAATTGCTAATTCTAAGCAACGAGATGCGATCGCTTTTTTCTCTGTTTCGCTGAGGGAATCCACATCATTAATCACCAATTCCGGGTGCAAGACGCGAAAATGAGCAAAAGCATGTTCAGTTTCCTGATTGGCTGTTTCTCTGAACAGTTTTGCCAAGTCTTTCATCCCTAATCGATTTACTACTTCGGCAAAAAAGAGATATTTACGATTCGCCATTGATTCTCCAGCAAAGGCGGCATCTACGTTTTGGAGAGTTTGGGAATTAGGATTGTTCATCTTTAACGGTGGGTTGTTGACTAATTATACCAAGGATAGTTGATGCTCCCGATTGGGTCACTGGAACGAGCGTACCGCTACACTCGCTCTACTTAATGATAGAAATACTCTGTATATGGGATCTCCTTGCTTTACTCGCAACGCTCTGGCAGAACTTGAAGCGAGTCTAAGTTAAGATAGAGACAAATTAAACTTGTCTGATTAAGTCGTTATGACCAATTCCCTCTCTGGAACGACTAGTTCTCGCTACGTTACTCGCACTCCTGAGATTTTGCAGGGGGAACCGATTATTGCCGATACTCAAGTTACGGTGCGGGATATTGTGGTATTCTGGAAGTCAGGGATTAAGCCTGAAGATATACCAGAGAAGCTAATTCAACTAGTGACAGCAGCTCAGGTTTTTGATGCGATTAGCTTTTATTTAGATAATCAACAGGAAATTAATGAGCGGATTATTTGGTACGAGGCACATCCTCTCCTGAATGTATCACCACTTTTGAGATGTAATCCCTTACTGAATGAAGTTGTAGAATATACTGAATCATACCGCAATTTGAGAACCACGATGTTGTAGTTCCCCAGCCCAAATAACTTTATCATTTTGAACTAATGCCATCCCGGTGATTTTAATACCTGGATCGATTTTTAGCTGAATTGGTTGAGTAGGTCCATTACTGTTGGCAACTTTTAAAATAATCGTAAAGGGGAAGCGTCTAAATACAGCAGCTTTTTGTTGATTCAGCAATAATCGTGCTGTACTTGGATGAACTGGATCTAGTGGTTGTTTATTCGGATCAAGAACTAGAACGTAATTAGACATTTAGATTTCTCCCTGGCGGGGTAATGTTTGCTTCATCGTTGTTATCTGAGCTTTTTACACTAAAGACACTATCCTTGAAGATTGTTTAATCAGTAGTCATAGAGCCTAGAGCTAGCGAACTCTAGGGTATGGTGACTCAAATAACGGCTCCTAAATTAATAGGCGATTGGTTCACATTAACTACGGATTACTCCGTTTGTTAATGATCCCGTCAGGGGATAAGGATTGGGACACAGGATTTACGAATTGCTGCCATTGCCGTAGTAAATAACTCAATTTTAGTGACTCGCAATCAACGAGATTTTTCACAAGTACCGGGACTGGTTTTGGAGGATTGGACATAAATACGGCCTTTCCCCCTTTACCTCTTCCCCCCCCTAATTCCTACTATTTATATTTCCGAAAAGCCAGCGTCACATTATGACCTCCAAACCCAAAGGAATTGGATAGCACCACATCAACTATCCCCTCACGGCTAACATTAGGTACATAATCAAGGTCGCAATTTGGGTCAGGATTTTCTAAATTAATAGTAGGCGGAATTATGTCATCAGCGATTGCCAAGGCACAAGCTACAGACTCAATCCCACCTGAACCGCCTAATAAATGTCCGGTCATGGATTTAGTCGAGCTAACTGCAATTTTATAAGCATGTTCGCCTAAAACTTTCTTGATCGCGGCGGTTTCGTTAGGATCGTTGATGGGAGTACTCGTACCGTGAGCATTAATATAAGTTACCTCTTCGGGTTGTAACTCTCCATCTTTCAAAGCCAACTGCATCGCTCTAATTGCCCCTGCGCCACCGGGAGTAGGTGCTGTCATGTGATAGGCATCGCAAGTCATCCCATAGCCTACCACTTCAGCATAGATTTTGGCACCGCGACTGAGGGCGTGGTCTAATTCTTCTAAGAGTAAGATGCCAGCACCCTCACCCATCACAAAGCCATCGCGATCGCGATCGAATGGACGAGAAGCATGTTCTGGGTCATCATTACGGGTAGAAAGCGCTCTGGCTGCCCCAAAACCTGCTAATCCCAAAGGGGTAACAGCAGCTTCCGTACCACCACAAATCATCGCTTGAGCATAGCCCCCTTGAATTAGGCGAAAGGCATCACCAATGGCATGAGATCCGGAGGCACAGGCAGTGACGGTACAAGAATTCGGTCCTTTAGCACCTGTTTGAATCGCCACCAAACCTGCTGCCATGTTAGCAATCATCAGGGGAATCATAAAGGGGCTACATTTTGCCGGACCGCGAGTCAGGTAGATTTCCTGTTGTTCCTCTAAGATTTTCAGACCCCCAATCCCAGTGCCAATGATAATGCCTACCTGTTCTGCGTTGAGTTCGTTAATGACAAACTTGGCATCAGCGAGGGCTTCCTTACTGGCAACCACGGCAAACTGAGCAAAACGATCCATTCGTTTTGCCTCTTTACGTTCCATATAATCGTGAGGGTTGAATCCCTTCACTTCGCCTGCAATCTGACAGGCATGTCGCACCGGATCGAAAAAGGTAATTCTACCAATTCCGTTACGTCCGCTTTTTAAACCATCCCAGTACTCGGTTAGATTTTTCCCAATTGGTGTAATCGCGCCGAGACCTGTAACAACAACACGTTTTTTTTCGCAGTTTGTCATGATGCCAGTACCACAGGGCAATGCCCCCATAACGCAGAACTTTCCCTAAATACCAGAGCGTTTTAAGCAGCAGCTTCTGAATACTTGACAATGTAGTCTACAGCCGCCTGGACTGTAGAAATCCCTTCGGCTGCCTCGTCGGGAATTTCTACATCAAATTCTTCTTCCAATGCCATCACCAATTCCACCACATCGAGAGAGTCGGCGTTTAGATCGTTGGCAAAGCTGGCTTCCGGCTTCACATCGTCAGGTTCGACATCCAGTTGTTCTATCACGATTGCTTTGACTTTCTCAAAAATCTTTTCGTTCATAAATTTTCTTCGATGTTGGAAACCCCATGTCTTTAGACTGGGGATGAAAACGAACTAACGAACTAGCGATTTTAACCGCCTACCCCTTTTGGGGCGGAGGGGTATGGTTGCCCCTCCTATGGAGATATGGTTGTCTCCTTCCCCTTACAGGGTAATGTTAGCTATGCCTACGGCACGCTACGCGAACGACCTGTTATAAGAGCTTTTTAGACCTGCAACACTGTCTCAGTGACCTTAAGACTGTTTAATTGCAGATGACAGAGCTGGGGACTAGCTACGCATCCACAGGGTGTCGTGACTCAAATAACGGCTACTCTTGCGAGTGGTCTGGTCAGTACGGCTTGCCGATTACTTATGCAGAGCCACTGTGTCTTTAGACCGGGGTTACTGACCCAAATATTCCTCAACCCAGTCGCTAAAATTATGGCAAGTACTAGTACTTGCTGCTGTTGCATTTTCTCATCTTATCCGAAACGGGTATCATCACAAAGATGGATGGTCGCTTTAGGAGATGGCACATCATCATGTCGGGGTGAGGAAGCGGGAAAGGACATGGCACCGGGCAAGATACTTTGATAGTTCTCTTATCCCTAGTGTCACCCTTGTCTTCCTGATTCCTCTATCCGCTCCAAAAATGCTTACAATTGCTGACAATCACTCACATCTTCTTCCTCTTTCACCCTGGAAGTGTCGGCACTATCCAGTCGGGAGGCTGTCACGGTTGAGCTAACCGCTCTTGATTCCCTGTTTTATTTTTCAGGTCAAGCAATCTATTATACATCTGTTGGATGAAAGTCTGAATCTTCCTGTTCCTCAAAAACTGCCATTTCCACTTCGGTTTTCCGCTGCTTCCCGTCGAGTAAGGCACTGACTGTCATATCTCCCATCACATTAATGGCGGTGCGGCAGCGATCGAGGAACCAGTCTACTGTGACAAGTAAGGCAATATACTGTGTAGGTAAGCCTACGGCGGTAAATACTAGTGTCATGGTGACTAATCCGGCTTCTGGAATTCCGGCAGCACCGACTGATGCGAAGATGGAAGTGAGAACTACGATTAATTGTTGGGGTAAACTTAGGGAAATATTCAGGATTTGAGCGACAAAGAGGGCGGACATGGCTTCGTAGAGTGCTGTACCATCATTATTAAAGTTACTCCCCACTAATGCCCCTAGAGAAGCGGAAGATTCCCGCAAGCCGATTTTTTCGATTAATGCCTCAAAGGTGACGGGCATGGTGACTGTGGATGAGGCGGTGGAAAATGCTGTTAATAGGGCATCCGATCCCCCTTGTAAGAAGCGTTTGGGATTTACCCAGGAACCGAGAGTTACCCTACTTATGTAGTAGCAGGCTTGTAAGAAAAGGGCAAGTAGGACGGCGATGATAAATGCGCCGAGGGCTTTAAATGGTTCAAATCCTTGTAGGGCAACGGTTCTGGCGACGATACCGAAAACGGCGATGGGTACGAGGGCAATTACCCAATGGAGAATGCGGATAATTGCTTCAAATAATATGGTGACTACTTGTTCGATCCCTCGGTAATCTGTTTTACCATGTTCGACTTGTTCAGCTTTGATTGCCCGGAGGACAATACCAAAAGTAAGGGCGACTAAGATAAGTTGAATGACGTTGTTATCTACTAGGGGTTTAAGGATGGCTTCTGGTACCATGTCTTGGAGTAGTACCCAAGGATCGAAGGTTTTGTTGACACCTGTCGCTGTACTATCGGGTTTGGCAATTTGACCCCATTTTCCTGGTTGGAGGATATTGGCGACTAATAAACCGATGCAAATTGCGGCTAGGGTATTGGTTAGTAGTAAAGTAGCTAGACGACGACCTGCTCTACCGGGAATATTGGTAGTGAGGAAGGAGTGGACAACGGCGAGGAGAATTAGGGGGGTAGCTAGGGCGCGGAGGGCTTTGAGTACTAAGTCACAGGGAATAGCGAGGTGTTTGACTAAATCTGGGTTAGCGTTAATGCTACCAAGCCATAATCCCAAGAGTGCGGCAAAGGGGAGGGCGATGACAATTTGTAAATAAAGTGGGATGCGTTGCCACCAGGGGCGGGATTTGGCTTGAGTGTGACTCATTGGTGTTATTTGAGAAAACAATAATAATTGAGACTGGAATTGATAAGTCTGAAATTAATCCTATTTTTGGCTTACCTCTCCCCCCCACAGGCAAGATGCCTGTGCTACGAATAATCAATTTACACGTAATGGGATGCTCTTAATTATCCTTCACCACTTCCCATTTCCCACTTCCCTTCATTTCGGTTGTGCGATCCGGGCTTCAATATCATCTAAAGTTTGTAATAGTAGGCGTTTGGCTTGTAATTCCCAACCCCATTTCTGAAGGCGGTAGGCGGTAATTGTTCCGGCAATAGCGATAATATAGCCTATCCATTGGGCGAGAGATATTCCTCCTAGTAATCCTAATCCCGCTATTCCCCAAAAGGGTAGGGCAACTGTTTGACGTTGTTGTTCTACTATTTTGGGTAAGCCGCTAGATGCCATTTGGGCTGTTAAGGTTTCACGACAACGTTTTTGCTCTTCTCTGGGGATGGCAAGTCCAATTTTACGACGAAGTTTTTCCATTTTCCTGGCATCAGTGCTATATTCAGTTAGTTCGTCTTCTGCCATTTTAATCATGTGTTCTAGTTGGCTCATGATGCTATCCTTTATTGTTATTGTTTGTTTATTTAGTCAGGGGTGGTAGTTGCTTCAGGGGGATACCTGCTAACTGCGATTAAGGCTTGACGTTCTAAAATGCGTTGCCAAAGGCTGGCGAAGCCATCGCTATTATTAAATTCAAAGATTCTTACTGTAGTGATGTACTTATGAGCGCGTGCTTTGATGAGAGTCATTATATGTTCCATGAAGATAAAATTATCTAGTTCTTTCTTGTCTTCTGGTGTTAGTTCCCCGGTTTGATGGAGGTAAACTAAATCTTCTAGACGTTCTTGGGCTTCATCAGATAGTTTGAAGTTGATGATGCTTTGGGGAGTGGTTCCGGCGGCGATGAATTCGATAATTTCATGGAATAATTGGGTGGGTGCAGTTGTTATAGTTGTTGCAGTCATGGGGTATTGGTAGTTTTTTTTTATTTTAACTCTAATTTAAGATATCTGTAATATTAGTGCCGACAGTACCGACAGAGAATAAATTCTCTGTCTAATAGCTTAAGTCGGTTTAAACCGACTATTAATCTGAATTGTATTTCAGATCAACTACATCTATTATCTGAATTTTAGTCAGTTTTAACTGACTTTAGCTATTAGACAGTGGCTGATAGCCACTGGCGGGTTGTTGCGACAGTAGGTGCGATGGCTTCACTCGCCTTCGAGATCGCATTTTTTATTCGGGCAGGTTTTGATATTGGTATTCTCGTTTATCTTGGGGCATCGGGGCAGGTTCCAATATCAGTATTGTGGGTTATCTTTTGTAGCTTATCCCCAAACCAGCCCCTACAAACGCTCAATAATGGTAAAATACCTAAAAGCATAAGTTGGCAGCAGTTATGAGCAACTTACCAGACTTTTCGGCAGCAGGCTATCGAGTTATCCGCGAATTAGGTCGTAATAGTGCAGGTGGTAGGGTTGTATATCTAGCCCAAACCTTGGGAAATCCAGAAGATTCAGTTGTAATAAAGCAATTTCAATTTGCTACAGGTTCAAACTGGTCAGGATTTAAGGCGATTGAGCGGGAAATACAAGTTTTAGTTGGCTTAAATCATCAAGGAATTCCTCGTTATTTAGGTTCCTTAAGAATTTCAAGGTAATCGCGTTGACTGTAAAATTACAGTTGATACGAGTAAATTGATTGCTCAAGCAAACGGAGAGAGATCTCTTATCCTCCGCACTAATGCTGTACCGGAAACTTATTCTATAACTCTCCGTGTTGCTACTGCACCTCTACCATTAGAGGTTGATAACTTTTCCTCTCTCTATCTACCTATTGGATTGCAGTTAATTTTCTCTATTGTCCTTGGGCACATTACTGTAGTAGTTGGGGCTAAGGCTAATGTTGTGGTTTTTATCCTTTTTGTTGTCGCTTTTTTTGCCAGTCTTTTCAATTATTATTACCATGGGTATGCCCTTACTAGGCTACGCTATGCAGATCTAACTGATTGAGTCGATCATGATGATTTTACCTGCCAGCTCTCAACACCTGTTCAGCCGTCAGCTTTAAATCTGGGAAGGTTGGAGAGACGATGGTCTGATTACCCCGAAGTTGCTGAATTTCATACTCACCATCCACCGGAATGGAGATCGACAATGTGGACTGTTTGGGTTTGCCAATGTGTCGAATCCCACCCAGAGCGGCGTAGTCGGCAATCCAATATTCGGCAATCCCTAACGCAGCATAGTCTTCTACCTTACGAGCATAGTCATTCTGCCAATTACTGCTGACGACTTCAGCGATAAACTTAATCGAACTGCCTTGCGTCAGAATTGATTGTTCTGGCCAAAGCACTTCATTCACTAATTCTGTCCGATCGACCACCGCAATGTCCGGTCGAAATGCTGTCCTATTAGTATTAGGGGGGCGTAAGAGTCCTCGTTGCAGGACAAACCAGGGTAAGCCTGCTCCGTCGATTTGGACATTCAGTTTGCGATCGATAAACGCCGCAACTTCTTCATGCGGGCCTGTTGGTTCCAAGTCGAACACCTCTCCATCGATCAGTTCATAGCGGTTATCGCCACCATAACGGCTGAGAAACTCGTCAAAGCTGAGTGGCTTCTGTTGTATTGGTTGGTCGTTCGGCTTTGCCGTCCCGGAGGGAATCGCAATTGTCATAGGTCAACTTAGCCCAATCAATGACTTCAGTCTACCAGACCGAAAAAGCATCCGATCGCTAAAACCCAAGTTAGACAATCCAAATGCTTCGCCCTGAATTTCGGCTAGGGAGATTTTAATTCCGACTCCTGAATTCTGAATTCTGCTATAAATTACATATCCGATGCAGTTGATTGATTAAACATGGGCGATAAATAAGCCACCAAAGCCCCTAAAGCAAAACCAAGTATATTGCGAAATAGCGGTAAAAACTCAGAAGTCCGAGTTACTACTGGTCCAATACCAAATGCGATAAATAAAATACCCCAAAGCGGAGAGAAAATTAATGCCCATTGCCAAGCGAAAATCTGTCCCTTTTTGCGAGGAACACCAGCAAATCCACAGATTACTCCACCTACTACAGATGTAATTAGCGTCAAAATCCATTGTTCCTGCGGCAAACCAGGTACAACGTTACAACCTCCCTGAAGTAGACATTTCTTAACAGCATCTAATGATTGAACAATTGCTTGATTTTCTCCATTATCTCTAACAAAAAATAGATTGCCAAAGCGTGTTTGTAACTCAATCCAGAAGGTACGGGGTAGGAATTCATAAAGGTCATCACCTACATTGAAACCCAAGAGATTACCCCCTCGTGGATCGGCAATTAGTAATACACTTTTATCGTTAAGTTTCCAATAATCTCGGACAGCTAAACCAGGCGTTTGATCGTATTGAGTTAATATCCGCAGTTTCCAACCAGTTTCCGCCTCAAAACTTGCCAAATCTTTAATCAATTCCTCTTCTTGGCCAGTTGGCAATAGGTTTGCCAAGTCGATAATCGGAGTCTGAATTTCTGGGAGTAATTCAGGATTATTGTACGCTTGTGCAGCGGGTGCGATCGCCCAAACGGAGATAGCGAGGATAAATGCTGCCACAGATACCAAAAATCGTTTCGGGAAAAAATACTGCATCGTCAAAGATAACGCAATGGACAATAAGGAGGGATATTTAAAAAAGCCTGATGTTTATGGAATAGGAGGGTGAAGGGCTAATGGTGAAGGGTTAAGGCTAATCTGTAATTGTTTTTCGCCTTGGGCCATTCTCAATTCTCCATTCTCCATTCCCCATTCCCCATTCCCTATCCGACTCTGGTTTAAAGAGCAGATAAGGTCAGGTTAAGGTGAGATTTTCTTTACACTTCTTTACTTTACTCTAATCTTGGCAGTAAAAACAAAGTCTTTAGTCGGGGAGTCGGGGAG
>NZ_JAMZMM010000672.1 GCF_024178385.1 Limnofasciculus baicalensis BBK-W-15
CCCTACTCCCCACTCCCCTACCCCCGCTAGTTAACCTCTATAATAGAATAAAACCCTTTAACGGTTGAATAGCTAATAATCATTGAGTAAAAATGTTAACATTTCCGTTGCAAGAGGATGAGTAAATGGTAGGCAGTTAAGTAGTGATTCGTTGGAAACTAGCTGTTTTAATGGCCGAACGCAATATCAGCAATAAGGAACTTGCTGTGTTAATTGGCATGAATCCTAAGTCTATCTCTCGACTTAAGGTACGTCGCCGCCTCACCAGAATTGATGAATCTACACTGAATGCTCTTTGTCAAGCGCTACAGTGTCAGCCTGGAGACTTGATGGTTTATGAAGAGGATCGAGATGAGCCTTGATTAAACTATTCTAGATGTTAGTAAAGTCGGTGTCTCTGTCAACCGACTTTAATATAAAATAATCTCATGTTTATCGCAGAGAGTTATGGAAAATACCACAATTTTAGGCTTATTGGCAGGGACATTAACCACGTTTTCTTTTTTACCTCAAGTTATTAAAACTTGGAAAACTAAATCTACCAAAGATATTTCTCTCGGCATGTTTGTTACATTCTGTGCTGGTGTATTTTTCTGGTTAGTATACGGTATTTTAATTAACGATATACCTGTAATTGTTACTAACTTCGTCACACTGATCTTAGCATCCTCTATTTTATGGATGAAACTGAAGTATAAACCATCAAAACACTAGTATTTTTAATCAGTAGGGAATGAGGAACGGGGAATGGGGAATGGGGACAAAAGTATCCCATTTTTGCTTGTAGGACAGGCGAGACGCTTGTCTCTGGATAGAGAATCTCTGGATCTAGAAAACGGTACTGCGATCTGCTTTGCAGCAGCGCAAGCGATCGCGAGGGTAAATTTACCTAGACTATACCATAGGAATCTATTAACCTAAAATCCTCATGTATCATGGGTTTTAATTATTCTTCTGGAACGGAGAGAGAGGGATTCGAACCCTCGTTAAAGTCACCCCTAAACAGCATTTCCAGTGCTGCGCCTTCAACCGCTCGGCCATCTCTCCAGGGAGTTATTGAGTGTGGAAAGTAGTTACCTCACCACGCCATTTCTGATTATACACTAAAAGTATGACTCAAAACCATAAAATTAAAATTCGCGATCGCAAAACTGGTACTGACTATACCCTACGAGTACCAGAAAATCGCTACATCCTTCACGCTGTGGAGCATCAAGGCGTTGATCTCCCCTTTTCTTGTCGCAATGGTGCTTGCACTACTTGTGCCGTGCGGGTACTCTCTGGAGAAATCTACCAACCCGAAGCCATGGGGCTATCACCTGATTTGCGCGAGAAGGGCTATGCTCTTTTATGTGTAAGTTATCCCCGCTCAGACTTAGAAGTTGAGACTCAGGATGAAGATGAAGTTTACGAACTTCAGTTTGGCCGCTATTTCGCTAAAGGCAAGATTCGGTTTGGATTACCCTTGGATGAGGATTAATCAAGTCGGTGACAGAGGTGAGAGGCAGGGGGCAGGGAGAGGACAAGGGGGAGAAGGGAGACAAGGGAGACAAGGGGT
>NZ_JAMZMM010000238.1 GCF_024178385.1 Limnofasciculus baicalensis BBK-W-15
GGAGTGGGGAGTGGGGAGTGGGAAGTGGGCAACAACTAACAACCAACAACCAACAACTAACAACCAACAACGAATCAGAAAAGAAAATGCTATTCTCCACATTATTGTGTTGTGTGAGGAGACTTAAGTTATGGTGACAGCCCCCATCCGGAGTCGTGGCTCTAATCCTTTGAATATGCTACAGAAAGATCGACAACCATTATTGACAAATGTCAGTCTTTTTGATAAAGAACTGAATTTACCAAAAACACCTTTGTTTGGCACTGATGGTATTCGAGGAAGAGTTGGAGAGTTGCTGACGGCTGAGTTGGCTTTACAAGTTGGTTTTTGGGCGGGTGAGGTATTGCGAGAAGTGACACCTAATTCCGGTGCGGTGATTGTCGGGCAGGATTCGCGTAACTCAAGTGATATGTTAGCGATCGCACTGAGTCAGGGATTAACAGCGGCAGGATTGGAGGTGTGGAATTTGGGATTATGCCCAACCCCTGGAGTTGCCTATCTTGCGGGTGCTACTGACGCGGTGGGGGGAGTGATGATTTCTGCGAGTCACAATCCGCCAGAGGACAATGGGATTAAGTTTTTTAGTTCACAAGGTGCGAAGTTATCGGTGGCTTTGCAGAAGCAGATTGAAGCAGGCTTAAGAAGTGGTGGAACAAATGCTGGTTTGACCAGTGCTTGTGGAAAGTATTACGATAGACCAGAATTGGTTGAGGACTATGTGGAATCCCTGCGCCATCCCCTTAAAGGTGTAATAGATTTACAGGGAATGCGGATTGTCCTGGATTTAGCTTGGGGTGCTAGCGTGCGGTTGGCTGGACAGGTGTTTGCCGAATTGGGGGCAGAAGTTATTTGCTTACACAATTTAGCAGATGGCGATCGGATTAATGTTAATTGTGGCTCTACTCATCTGGCTGCTCTGCAACAGGCAGTATTTGAGTATTCAGCGGATATGGGATTTGCTTTTGATGGGGATGCGGATAGGGTGATGGCAGTAGATTCCCAAGGTCGGGTTGTCGATGGGGATTATATTCTTTATTTATGGGGTCAAACCTTACGGAAATCCGAGCAGTTACCGGGAGATTTGATTATCGCCACAGTGATGGCGAATCTCGGCTTTGAGCGAGCCTGGGAAAAGTTGGGTGGTAAAATGGTGCGAACTTCTGTAGGCGATCAACATGTCCAGGCAGAAATGGAGCGTAGTGGAGCGATGCTAGGAGGCGAACAATCCGGACATATTCTTTGCCACCACTATGGCATAACAGGTGATGGAATGCTCACTGCTTTACATTTAGCCTCTTTAGTGCGGCAGTCAGGGGGTTCCCTTGCTCAATTAGTAGACAAAAGCTTCCAGACTTACCCCCAATTATTGCGGAATGTCAGAGTAGAAGATCGCGATCGCAGATTAAACTGGCACAATTGCGATCCGATCGCATTTGCGATCGCCCAAGCTGAAGCTGAAATGGGCGATCGAGGAAGAGTACTTGTTCGCGCTTCTGGTACGGAGCCTTTAATTCGAGTAATGGTGGAAGCTGCTAGCGCTGAAGTTGCCAACCATTGGACATCTGAGCTAGTTTTATCTGTAGAGCAACACTTGGGTGAAGGATGAAGGGTAAAGGATGAAGAGTGAAGGATGAAAAGACTTGTATTTCAGGCTTCTGCCTTCTGCCTTCAGTTTTCACCCTTCACCCTTGTCAATCCAAATCCATCAAATATAATGGTGGCTAGGTTATAACTCCAGTAATCTACCCACCTTATCTTAAGAGTGTCAATCTGCTGTTCCCCTAAACCAAAAGACAGCTCAATTGCTGTGCCATGGCAAAATTAAAGTCAAAATCCAAGAATAAGTCAAAGAAAGGAAAAAAACAATCAAAGCCGTCTGAGAAACCTACTCTTAGCCTAAAAGAGCAGTTAGCTCAAAAGCGCAAGAAACAAAAAGAGATCCAAGAACTAATTAAATGGATCTCCATTAGTCTAATCCCTGGGATATTCCTGGGTTTGATAGTTGGTGCAACAAAAGATCCTAAAATGGGTATAGCACCAGTAATAGCAATTCCTTGTCTTGTTCTCTCCTATAAATATCCCCGCCAAGCGCTTTGGGCTTTTTTGATTTATATGCCCTTTGGTGGCACAGTCGTTTATGCCTTGGGGGGGAACGCGCTACTTCAGCTAGCCAAAGATGCCTTTTATATTCCAGCCCTACTTGGCTTAGTTGCAGAATGTAAACGGAAAGGACAACCGATTCTAATTCCCAAAGCATTAATACCAACCTTTGCTATTACATTTGTGTTGTCTACACTTACACTAGTCTTTGTTAATTTGGTTCAGCTACAGTTAAGTGGGAAGGAAACAGGGCAACCATTTTTACAGGGAATTTTGGGATTGAAAATATTTTTGGGGTACGCTCCTCTGATATTTTGTGCTTACTATCTCATTGAAGATAAAAAGCAGTTGCTATTGTTTGCTCGCCTCCATTTGATTCTTGCTATTACCTGCTGTGCCCTTAGCCTGGTGCAATACTCAATGCTTCAAAGAGGAATCTGTCGTGGTACAGATCATCTAGCGGGAGATTTGTTGTTTAAGGCAAGCGTTGAAGCTAAGTGTTTTGTGGGTGGCGCTTTGCTTTATAGTCCTTCCCAGGGTGTTATTCGCTTACCAGGGACATTTGTCTCTCCCTGGCACTGGGGTTGGTTCCTGATTTCCAATAGCGTTTTGACCTTTACTGTCGCTTTTTGCGATACTTCAGCTCTATGGCGGCTGATGGGTTTGGGTGGTATGGCAATCGTGTTTATCAATGCCGTGATTTGCGGTCAAAGAATTGCCCTTGCCCTAGTACCTGTAGTAACTGTTATCTTATTAATTCTCACTGGTCAAATAGCTAATCTTAAGCGATTTATCCCCATTGCGGTGGGACTCGGTATAGTCATCGCCATCGCTATGGCAACTAATCCCGAACTAATTCAGGAAAGAATTGCCAGTTTTCAAGGACGTGCTTCAGCCTCCCCTCCCGAAGACTTCATTGTAACGCAATTCCAGTGGGCTATGGGCAACCAAGACGGATTTCTCGGCAATGGTTTAGGCAGAGGCACTAATTCCACTCGTACCTTTGGTAAAGTTTCATTAATTGAAACCTACTTCCCAAAGGTTATTTTTGAAGTAGGTGTGTGGGGATTTATAGGATTTATGATTTTTGTGAGTCACTTGACAGTGTTTACATTCAAGACTTACAGGTCGCTTAAAGACAAAAGTTTACGAGATTTTGGCTCCTGTTATTGGGTTTTTATCTTGATTATCACCTATAACACTTACTGGTATCCTCTCGATACAGATCCAGCAGCGGTATATTACTGGTTTTTGGCGGGGGTAATTATAGCATTACCCAAAATAGACAAGCAGGAACAAGAAAAACTCAAGTTAGCAGAAGCGGAAAATGACGATACATCCACAAAGAAAAGGATGAAGTCTAAAGTATAAGGTATAAAGGATGAAAAATACGATCTATATTAACTGCCGAGATTTTGTTACTCCCTTCGCGCCGGAATAACTATTTGATTAACCACTAAGACACTAAGACGCTAAGACACTAAGAAGGGAAAGGAAGGAATAGATAGTCTTATAGCGCCAATGCAAGTAACATTTTATCCTTCAACCCTCATCCTTCAGGAAATACTAATCAGAATATGTCGAATAAAAAGCCTATATCAAGAAAACGTTTGGATTGGATAGATCAGAGCAAAGGATTGGCAATTTTAGGAATTATTATATTTCACTTTTTCCAGAATTATCCCGATCGAATTGATCTGGTAAATATTTTAGATAGAAATGGGGCAAAATGGGGATATGCTGCTGTAGATATTTTCTTTGTTATTGCGGGATTTAATACTAGTTACACTCTAGCAGCTTCAATCAAATCGGGCAAGATTACTTCATTAAAAATTAATTGGATAGAATGGTTGAGAAAGCGAATAATTAGGCTTTACCCCAATTACTGGCTAGCCATAATATTAAGCATTATTCTCTTAACTGTTTGGGGGACAATAAACATAAAGTCATTTCAGGATTTAATATTTATGGGGATTGGCGTGCCCGGTTATCAGCGATTCAAAACACTTAATCCGGGGTTCTGGTTTTTCTCAGTCATTCTCCAAGCCTATTTAATTACTCCGATAATATTCTTGATTTGTAAAGGTAAGGCAAAAAATATTCTGCTTTTGGGAATTGTTATCGGCACAATCTGGAAAATAGTTTGCATAACCAACACAGGAGATCCATATTTTTTCATTTTCTTACTTCAAAGCAATTTAATTACTAGCTATATATTTCCGTTGTGTTTGGGGCTTTACTGGGGATTTATTTACTGCGATTACCAAAAATTTAGGAGAATTGATTGGGAGGTATCAATTGCTGCTTTTAGTATCGGACTTGTCATGTATGGATTCCTAGTTTTAAGCCAAATAGACTTTGAATATATGATCGGATTTGATATGCTGTTCACCCCTTTATTCTTGCTATTATTTTACTGGGTGTGCGAAACCTATATCAACCCTAAACTTACATTTAAAGATTTCAACCTATTTTCCCTGATGGGTGTCTATTCATATCAAATATATCTCATCCATCAACCCCTACTTTTTGTAGCCCTGCCTATTTTAGGAGGAAAGATTGCCTTGAATTCCTATCCCAGAGTTTTATTGGCTATAATAGCGATCGCGATTCTCATAACTCTATATGTCTTTGTTTTCATCCAGCTAGATAATTTCTTGGGCAAACTTATGGGAAAGATTACCAAAAAATCGGCTTAGTACAGATACTGAGATTGCTTTTCACCCAACTAACCAACTATGACATTACCCTTACTCTCTGTAATTATTCCCACATTTGGTCCTGATGCACCCTCACGAGATAAACTGTTGCGAGATACCCTAGTAAATGTACTCGAACAAGACTATCCGTCCTTTGAAATTATTGTAGTCGATCAAACCCCGACACATGAACCCCAAACTCAAGCTTATTTAGAACAACTTGCCAAGGATAAGAAGATAACTTGGTTCAAAGTCAACTGGGCAAGCTTACCAGGGGCAAGGAATTACGGAGTGCGGCGAGCATCTGGGGAGATTATCGTATTTATCGATGATGATATTATCATGCCACCAGGGTATTTAGAAGCCCATGCCCGGAATTATACTAATCCCGAAATTGGCGCAGTAGCAGGGCGAGTTTTTGACAAAATGAAACTGTCAGAAACCGGAAACTGGAAAGAAGGGGAAGCAGTAAGAGAAGAATTCGTAAAAATGCTACCCCAACTTAACCTAAAACGCCAAGTAGAAGAATTACCACCTCAAGCAATGGACCCAGGAATTGCCTGGTATTATATAGATTTAGTCCATACCGTAAAACCACAATGGGTAATTTCTGCCAGAGGATGTAACATGTCTTATCGCCGAGAAATATTTACCAAACATGGAGTATGGTTTGACGAAAGATTTCGGGGAAGTGCAGTAAGAGAAGAATCAGACTTCTGCCTGCGATTGCGGAAAACAGGATACCAGATTTGGTACGATCCAGAAGCCTACTTAGTACACTTAGCAGAAGAAACAGGCGGATGTCACGATGTCAGTACGCGATCGCTAAAATATCAGATGACATTCTATCACAACCACTTCCTCATGGCATTAAAAAATCTCACCCTCAATCAGCAACTGCGATTATATGCCAAACTATTTGATTGCCACGTCTTAGGAAACCCCCCCTGTAACAAAAGCGGTTCCCCCATCAAAATCCTGACACGAGGAGGATTCTATAGCTTAGGCTTTATGGACGCGATCGCGACAATGGTAAAAGGGAATTGGGATGATGGTCAAAATTATACCAAGCAAGACTTACTATCTCCTAACCAGTAATTAGAAAAACGCAGAGGTACGCAGAGGGTTTCAAGAGAGGTACGCAGAGTTTCTTAATTTACAAAGATAATACCTCACCCTCCTCCCAATCCCTCTGCGAACCTCTATCTTAACCTCTGCGAACCTCTGCGTTAAAAAAAAGATATCCCGACACCCAACCATTAACATTATGAGAATCCTAGTAGCCAGCCACACCTATATTGTCGATCTCAACTGCGAAAAACTAAAAACCCTTTCACAATTAGAACCTGATATTGAGGTAACGGTAGTTGTACCCCGGCGCTGGCGGCCAGGTGGAGTACAGAATAAGATTATTGAAAGTAAACCGCGTCAGTCAGGTTCGTTTCGGGTAGTTCCTATTTCTAATTTTAGTGAAAATAATCAGGGATTGCTGACGTTTGGTACGGATATTATATCATTATTACGTGAGTTTAAACCTCAAATTATTCAGGTGGAACAAGGTGCTAAGGCTTTAGGATATGCTCAGTTAATTTTCCTGAATCAGCTATTGGGATTGAAGGCAAAAAATTTGTTCTTTACTTGGTGGAATTTGCCATATCAGGTGAAGTTTCCACTTTCTGTACTCCATGAGTATAATTTAAAAAATACTCATGGATTGGTGGCTGGTAATCAGGATGCTGTTGATGTATTGCAACAGCATGGTTATCATGGTTCATCTATTGTTATGCCTCAGTTGGGGGTAGATGAAACTTTATTTCGTCCGCAATTGCAACCGGAATTGAGAAGTAAGTTGGGTATTGAACCTGATGAGTTTGTGGTAGGATTTGTGGGACGGTTTGTTGAAGAGAAAGGGATATTAACTTTAGGGAAAGCTTTGGCGGGATTAAAAGAATTTCCCTGGAAATGGTTGTTATTGGGGCGCGGTGAGTTACAGTCGGTACTAATGGAGAAGGCGGTGGAATGGGGGATTAAAGATAGAATGATTGTGGTGGAAAGTGTAGCTCATGATGAAGTGCCGCGTTATATTAATGTGATGAATACTTTGGTATTGCCTTCTGAGACTACTTATAAGTTTAAAACTTTAACTGCGGCAGGTTGGAAGGAGCAGTTTGGTCATGTTTTAATTGAGGCTATGGCTGCTAAAGTGCCTGTGATTGGCTCTGATTCTGGGGAAATTCCTCATGTAATTGGGGATGGAGGTTTAATATTTCCGGAAGGGGATATTGTTGCTTTGCGGAGTTGTTTGGAGCAAATGATGACACAACCAGATTTAGCTGATAAACTTGCCGAGTTGGGTTATCAACGGGGGATGACTCGATATACTAATAAGGCGTTGGCACAGGAGTTATTGGGTTTTTATAAAACAATAGCCTGAAAACCTAGTTTTTGGAGATGTCTAATGGGAGGATAGCAGACTTTCTTTATGGCAGAAAGATTACGCCCAGTAAGCTAATTTATCAGGATATTCATGCGCTCGATGTTCCTTCTGCCAGAGATGCTTCCTTAGTTAGATTTCTGCATAAGCTCGCTCTACCAGACGACGAGCCAGGGTTTGAACTCCTGTATGCTCATAATAATTGGTAGACATATCCAGGAATGCACCTAAATAGTCTAATTTATCATCGCTGAATTCTACAAAACTTTGCAAGCTATTGGCAACATTAGCTAATGGTGATTTCAAGCTATACTAGAGCATATTGACAACCTAGTAAGGAGATAACGCGATGAATGCCAGTACAATTACTCTGCCTCCTATTCTAGAATTAACTATTGACTTAAGTGACGAGCAGTTTTTTGAACTTTGTCAGAAAAACCGGGATTACCGATTTGAAAGGACAGCATCTGGAGATTTACTAATTATGCCGCCAACAGGGAGTGAGACGGGTAGACGAAATGTTAAAGTAACTACTCAACTAGAAATTTGGAACCGCAAGTATAATTTAGGAGTTGTATTTGACTCGTCTACTGGTTTTAAACTACCTAATGGTGCGGATCGTTCACCTGATGCTTCTTGGATAAAAAAAGAGCGATGGGATACTTTGACTTCTGAAGAGAAAGAGACATTTGCTCCTATTTGTCCTGATTTTGTGGTTGAGTTAAGATCTAAAAATGATTCCCTAAAAGAACTTCAGCAGAAAATGCAGGAGTACATGGATAATGGCGCTCGTTTAGGTTGGCTACTTGACCGAAAAAATCAACGAGTCGGAATTTATCGCCAAGGTAAGGATGTGGAGATTATCCAATCTCCTGCTACTTTATCTGGTGAGGATGTGTTACCGGGATTTGTTTTGGATTTAACTGATATTTTGTAAAATTTATTTATTGGTGCTAATACAGGACTAACGCAACTACACCACATATATTGATAATGGTGTGTTACGCTTTGCTAACACACCCTACAGATAATGGCTACTCCGATAATTTTTTAGTCCCTAGTCTCTGTTGAATAACAAATAACAAACAACTAATAACAAATAACTAATATGAAAATTCTCCAAATCGTCCCCTCCATCTCCCTAATTTACGGTGGTCCCAGCCAAATGGTGATGGGGCTTTCCGCCGCTCTCGCTTCTCAAGGTGTGGAAGTCACCATCCTCACCACTGACTCTAATGGTGATTTCGGACAAGCGCCCCTAGATGTACCATTAGATAAACCAGTCCCACAAGATGGATATCAGGTACGATATTTTCGCTGTTATCCTTTTCGTCGCTATAAGTTTTCTCTCGATTTATTACGCTGGTTGTGGGCACATGCTAAAGATTATGATGTGGCTCATATCCATGCCCTATTTTCTCCTGTAAGTTCCGCCGCCGCAACAATTGCTAGACAGAAAAAGTTACCTTATATATTACGTCCATTAGGTACGCTCGATCCAGCAGATTTGCAGAAAAAACGACAATTAAAACAAATTTATGCAGCACTTTGGGAAAAACCAAATTTAGCAGGTGCAGCAGGTATTCATTTTACTAGTAAACAAGAGGCAAAAATTTCTGAACGTTTCGGTACGAATCCTCCCGATATCGTAATTCCTTTGGGGGTGAAGTCACTCAAAATGCCACCTAAAGGTGAAGCGCGGCAGCGGTGGGGAATTACTGACAATCAACCGTTACTATTATTTATGTCACGAATCGATCCAAAGAAGGGATTGGATTTATTAATTCCGGCATTAGAAAGGTTATTAGCATCAGGAGTTAATTTTCATTTTGTCCTAGCTGGCACTAATCCGCAAGATCCTGATTATGAGAATCAAATTCGTGAAGAGATAAAGGCTTCTCCACTTTCATCTTGTACGACTATTACGGGTTTTGTTACAGGTGAATCGAAATTAGCGCTATTACAAGATGCGGATTTATTTGTTTTACCTTCTTACTATGAAAATTTTGGTATTGCTGTGGCTGAAGCGATGGTAGCGGGAACAGCGGTAGTTATTTCCGATCAAGTCCATATTTGGTCAGATGTAAAAGGTGCTGATGCGGGGTGGGTTTGTTCTTGTGAAGTGGAGGCTTTAACTGATGCTTTGCGAGAGGCTTTGGCTGATGTGGGGGAACAAGAGCGACGGGGAAGTAATGCTAGGGATTATGCTTTGAATAATTATAGTTGGGATGCGATCGCAAACCTGATGATTCAAGCTTATCGGGAGGTTCTATCAAAGCCTAGCAGCGTCGGGAGAAACTGATAACTTGCACCAGTTTCAACAAGCCAGGGCGAATGAATTCGCCGCTACACAA
>NZ_JAMZMM010000673.1 GCF_024178385.1 Limnofasciculus baicalensis BBK-W-15
GTCGGGGCGCAGCGCGACCGCCTTGACGCCGACGAATTGGCGCTTCCACGGCCCGATGCCGTCGGCGTAGCGCGCGATCTCGGCCAGGCCCGCCGGTGCGACCATGTCGGCGTAGGTGCGACGGTCGCCGCCGGAGATGAAATCCCACGGCGCGCTGTCGGGATCGTTGGGCAGATAGATGCAGTTGCCTGTGGCCAGATCGTTGTCGTAGCACGACAACAGCTGCACGAGGCGCACACCGGTCAGGCCGCGCAGCTGCTTGAGATTGGCGACCTCGAACGACTGCACGATCACCGGGTCGCTCTTGCGGCTCCAGTCGGCGGCCGCCAGCATGTCGGCGAGCTTGCGCTCCAGTGGCAGGTTCTGCTGCTGATGCCAGGTCGGGTGCTTGGTTTCGGGATAGATACCGATGGTGCGGCCGGTGCGCACGGATTCCTTTTTTGCCAGGTCGATGACTTCCTGGAAGGTCGGAATCTCGAAGGCGTCGTTGAAGCGCGGGCTGCGCGAGGCGACGCGTTCGCGCGCACGCAGCTCCTTGATTTCGGCGAGCGTGAAATCCGACGCGAACCAGTCGTCGTACTGCACGCCGTCGATGCTGGCCTTGCGCTTGCGCGTGGCGAACTTGGCGACTGCCGATACGTTGGTCGTGCCGCCGAGCACGGGCTCGTGGCGCGCGATCAGCACGCCATCCCGGGTCGATACGAGGTCCGGCTCGATGAAGTCCGCGCCCATCGCGATGGCGGTGCGATAGGCCTCCAGCGTGTGCTCGGGCAGGTGGCCCGAGGCGCCGCGGTGGCCGATGACCAGCGGCGCGCTGCGGTCGAGAGTCGGAAACTCGGCGGCGCCGACGGGCAGTGCGATGCTGCCGGCCAGCACGAGGACACAAAGGCCACGGCTCAGATTGTTCATGCACAGGTTCCCGAAATAGATGCGGGGAACCGTAGCGGTGCGATATGACGCGACGATGAAGCGGGCGTTGTGGAAATGCGCACGCTGTCGCAGTTGCCGGGGTATGGCGGTTTGGCGTCAGCCGGGCCTTGCACGGCTACGTGCGGGAATCGCAGCGTGTGCTGCGCCGTGTGTAAAGAAGCAAATTTAACTTTGCTGCAATTTATTCTGGTGGCATGGATGGCGGGAAAGTCGCCGGCCTCGAGCAGCGACAGCAATGGAGAGTGCCTGCTGCCGGTGTTTTTCGCGCGCTCCTGCGGCAGAGCGGTTCGACGGATGCTGCGCTCGACGTCATCGCAGCCCGGACCGGGCAGGCGTCGGTCGCGGTGCGCGGATCGTGGGCGGCCGAGGTCCGGTAGGCCTGAATCGAGGCTTTTGTCGGCCGCGGTGCTGCCGCTGTCGGCGACGAACGGGGCCGTGCCGATGCGGGACCGGCACGGCCAGTATGAAAATCATGCTGTTAAACAAGTGGGCGTGTTTTCAACGCAAATTCAGTGGCAGCGGCCGAAACGATCGGGGGCGGCGCCGGGACCGCCACGCAGCCCTGGGGGATTTTCCCAGTTCGTACCGGGGCCGCCACGTGGACCTGGTGGGTTGTTATCGAGAT
>NZ_JAMZMM010000674.1 GCF_024178385.1 Limnofasciculus baicalensis BBK-W-15
ATTAACTTTAATTACGACCTTTCCTTGCTGATGCCTCCGGCACGCTAGCGCGAATGCAGCGAGATACTCAATCTTTAAAATTAGATCGCTCCAGCCAGCGTCAGAGATAGCACGATTTAAGCTTTTCTTTCTAGACTGTCCATTAGGTAAAAAACGTCCTTGATTGTCAGTTTTAACCCGACAGCGTTTCATCATTCCAGAAACGTTTAAATCTTCCAGAGCAATTCCATCTACATTTCTCGATACAATCTGGTTAGCTACTTTCCATTGGTAAGCTTGGCGTTTGTCAGCAATTCGTTTGTGTAAACGTCCTAATTTTTTAACAGCTTTTTTTCTCTGATTACTTCCTTTTGCCTTACGACTAACACTCTTTTGTCTAATTTTGAGGATATGTCGAGTTTTTTTGTTGGTTGAGAACTTAGGATTGTCTATTTGATGTCTATCTGACAGATGAACAAGTTTGGTAATACCTAAGTCACAACCGATTACTTTTTTTACCTCAGCTAAAGGTTTAGCCCTGTAATCTGGTACGGTTTTATCTTCAATTCTGATAGACAGAAACCAGCCGTCTTGACGCTGACGAACTGTAGCCGCTTTAATTGTAAAACCATTGGGTATTGGACGTGAATTGTGAAAACGCATCCAGCCCAATTTCGGTAAATAGATTTTACTCCCTTGTACTTTCACACCCATTGAGTATGTAAAAGATGTGAAGTTACTGCGGTTTTTAAATTTAGGGAAACCTCGCCCATCAAAAAAGTTTTGGTAGGCAATGTCAAGACGTTTGACATTTTGTTGTAAAACGGTTGAATCAATGCCACCATACCAAGGTCTAGCTTGCTTTAATTCTGGTAAGGCAGTAATTTGGATGTCACCAGGACTTCGACGAGGGTTTTTGGGTTTACCTTCTTTGTCAGTTTTCGTATTTTTCCAAGGTGAGCCAGTTGCACCCTTTTTGCTCACAAAGCACGTTAATGGGCAAGCTTCAGATTTAGCTCTAATCTCACAGTATTCACCTTGAATATACTGCTGATTATATTGAGCTATTCTATCTCCTAAACACCAATTGTAATGACTTCTGAGCATGTCTACCCAGTTGGACATTTTTGATGATTGAGTGATATTAGGGCGTAGCTTGTAAACATAGTTTGTGAGCAAATTTACATCACCTCCTTTCCTTCTTTATGTGTTATTTTGTATTTATTGTAGCTCTTTGGGAGAAATTATGTCAATAAATACAGACATTTCAAGGTAGGATAAATCCTACCAAGCGCTTTCATCCCCGGTCTAAAGACGCGGGGTTTTCAGCGACTCATCTTATAAACTCCCAATTTTCCTATATATTCAGCCACCAAATTATACCTTGGATCTCAGATCTTGCACCATTCTTAATAAGCGAAGGGTGGGCAGGTTTAGGGAGAATATTTGCTTCTTCAAGGATAAATTATCTTTAAAACCTGCCCCCACCTCACGGTATATCTAACTGAATCGTTTTCCGGCAATAAGAGAGATGATAAAATCTTGAAGTGGATCGGAATACCGTATAAAAC
>NZ_JAMZMM010000239.1 GCF_024178385.1 Limnofasciculus baicalensis BBK-W-15
CCCCTTAAATAAGGGGGGCTGGGGGGGTGAAAACTCTAGCGACAAACAAATATCTTTCCCAAAACAGGATACTCCCCCCTTATTCAAGGGGGGTGAAAACTCTAGCGACAAACAAATATCTTTGCCAAAACAGGATACTCCACACAAACCAACCATCACCATCCTATCTGGCATTCAGCCATGGATACCCGCAACCACAACAGTAATTGGGATAATAACAGTATCTTTTCCCCTCCCTAATTTTGAACAGCGACGGGAATCTTGGCAAACTTACCTAACAGAAGCCAATATATCTCTAGATAACATTAATTTAGATACTTTAACAAACCGATTCCGCCTCACATCTCACCAAATTGCCAACGCAGTCAAGAGTGCGGAGAATAAGGTTCGTTGGGAAATTAGTAAGGGATTATCCCATGAATTATCAAAAATTACCATAGATGCCCTATTTGCTGCTGCTCGTGGCCAATCCGGACATCATTTAGCCGCCCTTACCCAGAAAATCGAGCCGACATATAGCTGGGACGATATTATATTATCACCCGATGCTAAAACCCAACTTCGAGAAATTTGCGATCGCGCAAAATACCATTATCTTGTCCAGGAAGAATGGGGTTTTAACCGCAAACTCTCTCTCGGCAAAGGGCTAAATGTTCTATTTTCTGGACCACCTGGCACTGGCAAAACCATGGCGGCTGAAGTCATCGCCAGTGAATTGAAGCTAGACTTGCATAAAATAGATCTATCACAAATTGTCAGTAAATATATCGGCGAAACAGAGAAAAATCTCAACCGAATCTTCACCGCTGCTGCCAACTCCAACGCTATTCTTTTGTTTGATGAAGCAGATGCTTTGTTTGGCAAACGTTCTGAAGTCAAAGATGCTCACGATCGCTATGCTAATATTGAGATTGGCTACCTCCTTCAGAAAATGGAAGAATATGAAGGAGTCGCCATTCTCACTACTAATTTCCGCAGTAATATGGACGATGCCTTTGTGCGACGCTTGGCTTTTATTATTGAGTTTCACTTTCCCAATCAAAAGCAGCGCCGTCTGATTTGGCAGCAAATCTGGCCGGATACTGTGTCTATATCAGATTTAGACTTGGATTTCCTGGCACATCACTTTGAGATTTCCGGGGCAAATATTCGCAATATTGCTTTGGCGGCAGCATACCTTGCCGCTGACGACGGTGGAGTCATCAAGATGATTCACCTCATCCGCGCAATTCGGCGAGAGTATCAGAAGATGGGGAAAATCCTGATAGAAGAGGATTTCGGCAAATATGCTGGGCTGAGGTAGAGAGATTCGCGATGCCGAAGGCTGGCGTTGCGATCGCTTTATTTGATGTAGAACAAGAATCATCTTCATGCGGTAAATTAATCCTATTGCGATATTTTGTAACAAAAGCTACTAAACCCTAATTTAAAAAATGTATTTTTTGTAACCGAAATAGAATAAATGCGACCAATCGCAGTTAAAGGATAACTTGTCTCTGATGTAAAACAAGAATCATCTTCATGCGATAAAATCATTTAATCGCAACATTTTGTAACAACAGCTACTAATCCATAATTTAAAGAATGTCATTGTTATAAATGAAATAGAATAAATACGACTCATTTTTCCTCAAATAACATACAGTTGAGGGTGAGTCTATATCCAGTAAGTTCTAGAGAAATAAGGTCAGCCGTTTTGGGTGCTTTTTCCAGTAATTTCTCTAAATATTGAAACCAAGAAGTAACGAGTAAATAGGGAAGCAAAATGACTAGATTCACCAGACGGAAATTCATCGTCACCGCAGGCGCAACCACCGCAGCCTCTCTATGGCTTAATGCCTGCACATCTGGCAGTAGTGGTTCAAATAATACCGCCACATCAGAAAGTCCATCTAGTCCATCTTCCCCAGCGGCTGCTGGTTCAATTGAGACTCCGGAAGTCACCACAGCAAAATTAGGATTTATTGCCCTAACTGATTCTGCCCCTTTAATTATTGCTCAAGAAAAGGGACTCTTCGCCAAGTACGGCATGAAAGATGTGGAAGTCGTCAAGCAAGCCTCTTGGATAGTAACTAAAGAGAATCTGGAAATAGGTTCCCAAGGAAATGGTATTGATGGGGCGCATATATTGACTCCCATACCTTACAAGATGTCTTTGGGTCAAACCAAGAATAAACAACCAGTGCCAATGTATATTCTGGCGCGGTTGAATACTAACGGTCAAGCTATTTCCATCGCTGATACTTATAAAGATCTGAAAGTTGGTGCTGATAGCAAACTACTCAAAGATGCCTTTACTAAAGCAAAATCTGCTGGTAAAGAACTAAAAGTCGCTATGACTTTTCCCGGTGGTACTCACGATTTGTGGCTGCGCTACTGGTTAGCCGCAGGTGGTATCGATCCAGAAAAGGATGTTTCAGTTATCCCTGTACCTCCTCCCCAAATGGTGGCAAATATCAAAAGTAAGGGGATGGAAGCTTTCTGTGTTGGAGAACCATGGAATGCTCAGTTAGTGAACCAAAAACTAGGTTATACCGCATTAGTAACAGGAGAACTTTGGAAAGATCATCCAGAAAAAGCCTTCTCAATGCGTGCTGATTGGGTAGATAAAAATCCCAAAGCTACTAAGGCAATTCTTATGGCTATCCTAGAAGCTCAACAGTGGTGCGATAAAGCAGAAAATAAAGCAGAAATGGTCAAAATTATTTCTGGCCGTAAATGGTTAAAAGTACCAGAACCAGACATTCTCGGACGTTCTCAAGGCAACATTGATTATGGGAATGGTAAGACTGTAGAAAATAGTCCTTTGTTAATGAAATTCTGGTCAGATAATGCTTCCTATCCCTACAAGAGTCACGATCTTTGGTTCCTCACTGAAAATATCCGGTGGGGCTACATGCCCGCTGACACAAAAACAAAGGAATTAGTTGATAAAGTCAATCGTTCCGACTTGTGGAAAGAAGCAGCCAAAGCTCTTAAAGTACCAGAAGCTCAAATCCCCACCAGCGATTCTCGTGGTGTAGAAACCTTCTTCGATGGCGTGAAATTTGACCCAGAAAAGCCAGAAGAATACTTGAAGAGTCTCAAAATTAAAAAGGCTTAATCGATGAGGGAGTGGGGAGTGGGGAGTAGGGAATGGGGAGTGGGGAATAAAAAAAATATTTACCAGATACCCCCACTTACCCAAATCCTCCTCTACAGAGCTAACTCCCCCTATTGCATCTACTAATATTCAACTATTACATTCCTCCAATAATTAACAATGGCAACAAACATCGACACCCGTACCCAACGCCAGGTTAAAGCAAATCCCCTGGTTACATTCATACAGAAAAACTCGCAGAAAGTTATCCGTCCATTAATTGCTATGGTAATTTTTATGGCAGTATGGCAACTGCTATGTATGAGTCCTGAAGCAAATTTGCCTAGTCCGTTAAAAGTGTTTCAAGAGACATGGGACCCCCTCATTATCAACCCCTTCTTTGATGAAGGTGGCACAGATAAAGGATTAGGATTGCAAATTGCTGCTAGTTTGGGACGGGTGGCGATTGGCTTCTCTCTATCAGCCATTGTTGGCATCGGTTTAGGAATATTGGTTGGTGCGAATCCCTTCATGTACGATGCAGTAGACCCCATCTTTCAGGTATTGCGTACTATCCCTCCTCTCGCTTGGTTACCAATTTCTCTAGCAGCCTTCCGCGATAGTCAACCCTCCGCTATTTTCGTTATCTTCATCACTGCCATTTGGCCGATTATTATCAACACAACAGTTGGTGTCCAACAAATCCCTCAAGATTACAAAAACGTAGCACGAGTCCTCCGCCTATCCAAGCAAAAATACTTCTTCAAAGTCCTATTTCCCTCCGCAGTACCCTACATCTTTACAGGCTTGAGAATTGGAATAGGCTTATCTTGGTTAGCCATTGTAGCTGCTGAAATGTTAGTCGGTGGTGTCGGAATTGGCTTCTTTATCTGGGATGCTTACAACAGTTCCGCTATCAGTGAAATTATGCTAGCTCTTGTCTACGTTGGTGTAGTTGGTTTATTCCTAGACAGGATGGTAGCATTTATCGCCAGTAAGGTGGTACCGGAAGAACAGAAATAGTCATTAGTTGTTGGTTGTTGGTTATTTGTTATTGGTTCAAGAACAAGCCATAACCAAACTCAAAATTAACGCATTCAAAAATCACGTTTCAACAACTAACAACCAAGAACAAACAACCAAGAACAAACAACCAAGAACAAATAACAAACAACCAACAACTAAGGACTAACACCATGTCGATATTTGTAGAAGTTGACCACATTGATAGAGTATTTCCCCTCGCAAATGGAGGGGAATATATAGCCCTCAAGAATATTGAACTAAAAATTAAACAGGGTGAATTCATTTCCTTAATCGGACATTCCGGCTGTGGAAAATCTACCTTATTAAATATTATTGCTGGACTGGATAAACCCACCCATGGGGGTATAACCCTAGAAGGAAGACAGGTAACCCAACCAGGACCAGATCGGATGGTAGTATTCCAAAACTACTCTCTACTCCCCTGGCTAACAGTAAGGGAAAACATTACCTTAGCAGTAGATGAAGTATATCCTAATAAACCCAAAGGGGAACGTAAAGGTATTGTCGAACATCACATAGATTTAGTAGGATTGCGACTTGCAGCCAAGAAGCGCCCTAGTGAGCTTTCTGGTGGGATGAAACAACGAGTTGCGATCGCACGCGCCCTCGCTATTCGCCCTAAATTACTGCTCTTAGATGAACCATTTGGCGCACTAGATGCACTAACCAGAGGCGGTTTACAAGAGCAATTAATGAAAATTTGTGAAGAGAGCCAACTTACCTGCGTTATGGTAACTCACGACGTAGATGAAGCCTTGCTACTTTCCGATCGGATTATCATGCTAACTAACGGACCAGAATCTCACATCGGGCAAATTTTAGATGTGGAAATTCCTCGTCCCCGCCAACGTCTGGAAGTAGTAAATCATCCCAGTTACTATAATTACCGCAACGAAATAATTTACTTCCTCAACCAGCAGAAGAAAGACAAAATGCGGAAAGCTGGTAAACTTAAACCCATCGCCCGCAACGGTTTAGAAAAAGTCAATTTAGAAATTGGCTTTATTCCCCTCTCTGATTGCGCCCCCCTAGTTATTGCCAAAGAAAAAGGCTTTTTCGAGAAACACGGATTAGAACAAGTAACACTTAATCGCGAACCAAGTTGGGGTGCAATTGCCAAAGGGATTGTATCAGGACACTTAGACGCAGCAGCCATGGTAGCAGGGATGCCCATCACCCTCACATTAGGGGCGGGAAATAAACCCAGAGTTCCCATAGTAAGTGCATTAACCTTATCCCGCAATGGCAATTCTATCACCTTAAATAAGCATCTTTACGACTTAGGTGTTCGTACCGCAGCAGATTTCCGAGAAGCGATTCAGGAGACACCAGACAAAGTTCACACTTTGGGAATGGTATATCCCTCTTCCATGCAGAATCTGATCCTACGTTATTGGTTAGCTAATGGGGACATCGATCCTGACAATGATGTCAGTTTAGCTGTAATTCCACCCCCACAAATGGTCTCCAATTTGAAGGCAGGAAATATTGACGGATATTGTGTGGGTGAACCCTGGAATTCCCGTGCAGTTAGTGAAGAATTAGGTGTGGTAGTAGCCACAGATTTAGATATTTTTCCCAGTCATATCGAAAAAGTTCTTGGTGTCAGGGAAGAGTGGGCAAATCAATATCCACAAACTCACTTGGCTTTAGTCAAGGCATTATTGGAAGCCTGCGAATACTGCGATGACTGGCGCAACCGCGAAGAAATTGCCACCTTATTGAGTCAAGAGCAATATGTTGGTGTAGATCTAAAATATATCCGTCCAGGTTTCATCGATCCCTATAATCGGGGAATGCGGAGCCAACCAGAAATACTCCATCGCTACAATCAATTTTATGTTGACAAATCCAACTGTCCGGATCGTGTAGAAGCCCTGTGGATTATGACTCAACTAGCCCGTTGGGGAATCACATCATTCCCGAAAAACTGGGTCACCATTTTGGAAAGGATTTGGCGTACAGACATATTTGGTGAAGCAGCACGGGAGTTAGAGCTTCCCGATGTTGAACGAGATCGGATGCCTATCAACCTGTTTGATGGCACGGTTTTTGACCCAGACGAACCAATTGGATATCTGAGAAAGTTGACAATCAAACGCAAAATTTTAATCGAAGAAATTGACATTGATAGTGTCTTGACTTCAGTACCATAGAGTCAGTTGTTGTTGGTTGTTGGTTGGTTGTTATTGGTTATTTGCCAATCAACGAACAATGATGAACGAGAAATCAGCAAGAAATGACTAACAACTAACGACCAACGACCAACAACCAACAACCAACAACCAACAACCAACAACCAACGACTATGATGACCCTGAAACCTAACAACTCTAACAACGCCAAATTACAAAAGAAGGAATCCAAAATGGGAGAGCCTTTTCTATTAATCGAAGATGTCTCTAAGATTTATCCTACTCCAGATGGTCCTTACACAGTTCTTGATGGCGTTAACCTCACCGTCCAAGAAAGTGAATTTATTTGCCTAATCGGTCACTCTGGTTGTGGAAAATCAACTCTGTTAAACATGGTAGCTGGATTTTCCAGACCCACATACGGTGAAGTGCAACTCCAAGGTAAACGTATCCTTGAACCAGGTCCAGACAGAATGATGGTGTTTCAAGGTTATGCTCTGCTACCTTGGTTGAGTGCTTATGAAAATGTTTACTTAGCAGTCGATTCAGTTTATCCCAGAAAATCCCAAGCAGATAAAAAAGCGATCGTGCGGGAACATTTAGATATGGTGGGATTAAGTGACGCGGCTGATAAAAAGCCCGGACAACTGTCAGGCGGGATGAAACAACGAGTTGCGATTGCCCGTGCTTTATCGATTCGCCCAGAAATCTTGATTCTAGATGAACCTTTTGGTGCATTAGATGCAATTACTAAAGAAGAATTGCAAGAAGAATTACTGAAAATTTGGCGGGAACATCGGGTAACCGTATTAATGATTACCCACGACATTGATGAAGCACTATTTTTAGCCGATAAACTCGTGATGATGACCAACGGTCCAGCCGCTAAAATTGGTGAAGTCATGGAAATTCCCTTCCCTCGGCCCAGAAATCGCGCTCGCATCATGGAAGATCCTCAATACTACGAATTGCGGAACTATGCGCTGGACTTCTTGTTCCGACGATATGCTCATGATGATGCAGCAGATTAAGCTTAATCTATTAAATTATGTAGGGGTGAAGCATTCCCCGGATATGATAACAACAAAAATCAGCAATAGCTTCACCCTGTCCCTGGCGATACAATCTCAACAAAAACTAACAATATTCGGGCGATAACCTTTGGGTTTCGCCCGAATCCTGACACCCCTACAAAATTGATTGTGAATAATGGTGTAAACTACCCACTGCCAAGACAGGAGTACCGAATATAGCCCTTGCTCCCCGCTCCCCCTCAAGGCAAGCGATGCGAAAACCAAATTACTATGATGCACTAAACTCATAAAAGCCAAGGTTTTGTGACAAACTATACCAATTTTAGATACTGAAAGTGTAATTGTTGTAGCTGCAACCAATAAAAACTTGGAAAATTCAATAGCAATTATTTAACTTGCTTATTAGTAAAATTAATTAATTAATTAGTTATTGGTTGTTGGTTATAAATTTATAACAACAAACAACAAATAACAAACAACAAACAACAAAAATAGTGATATCCCTATGAGTGACTCGACTAAAACACTATGTCCTTACTGTGGCGTTGGCTGTGGACTTGAAGTATCGCCTCCAGCTCAAGCAGGGAGAGCAACCAATAGAGATAGTCAGGGAAATCCTATTTGGCAGGTAAGAGGCGATCGCGCCCATCCATCCAGCCAGGGCATGGTTTGTGTCAAAGGTGCAACAGTAGCCGAATCCCTAGACAAAAGCCGCCTCAAGTATCCAATGATGCGGGATTCCCTAAATGAACCATTTCGTCAGGTAAGTTGGGATTATGCCCTAGATCAAATCGTCAATCGCCTTCAGACTGTTCGCTTCACCCAAGGTCCAGAGGCAATTTGCATGTACGGTTCCGGTCAATTACAAACCGAAGACTACTATATCGCCCAGAAATTACTAAAAGGCTATCTCGGTACCAACAATTTTGACACCAACTCTCGCCTCTGCATGTCCTCAGCAGTCTCAGGTTATACTCAAAGCTTTGGTTCCGATGGTCCGCCCTGCTGCTATGACGATATCGAAGAGACAGACTGTGCCTTTTTAATTGGTACTAATACCGCAGAATGTCACCCAATTATTTTTAACCGCCTCCGCAAATACCACAAAAAGAACCGCAAGGTAAAAATGATTGTGGTCGATCCCCGTCGGACTGCCACGGCTGAAGTTGCTGACCTCCATTTAGCAATTAAACCAGGTACAGATATTGACTTACTTAATGGTATCGCTCACTTATTAATGCGGTGGGGCAAGCTTGATACCATGTTTATTGAGGACTGTACTAAAGACTTCTCCCTTTACGCCGAAGTCATTCGCCACTACCCCCCCGAAATTGTTGCTCGCACTTGCGGTATCCCCATCGATGAACTAGAAAAAGCGGCTCAATACTGGGCAGAGTCAAAGCGCGTCCTCTCTATGTGGTCCATGGGGGTAAATCAGTCTTCTGAAGGTACAGCTAAAGTACGGACGATTATTAATCTACACCTGATGACTGGTAATATTGGCAAACCAGGAGCAGGTCCATTTTCCCTCACAGGTCAACCCAATGCTATGGGTGGACGAGAAACAGGAGGACTCGCTAATCTTTTACCAGGCTATCGGTTATTAAAGAATCCCCAACATAGAGCAGAGGTAGAGCAGTTTTGGGGACTTCAACCAGGGCAAATTTCGCCCCATCCTGGTAGGGATATTTGGGATATGATTTTGGGTTTAGAACGGGGAGAAGTAGGATTATTCTGGATTGCTGCGACTAACCCAGCCGTCAGTTTGCCAGACTTAGAGCGGACCAAAGCCGCTCTGTTAAAGTCACCCTTCACCGTCTATCAGGATGCCTATTACCCCACTGAAACCTCTGCTTATGCTCATCTACTGTTACCAGCAGCCCAGTGGAGTGAAAAAACAGGTACAATGACTAACTCCGAACGGCGGGTGACTCTATGTCCTAGTTTCCGCCACCGCCCAGGAGAAGCAAGAGCAGATTGGGAAATCTTTGCTGAAGTCGGTAGGCGTTTAGGTTTCGCTAAACATTTTGACTTTCACGACTCAGCCGCCGTTTACGCCGAATTCGTCCAACTCACCCGTGGGCGAGTTTGCGACATGACAGGCATCAGTCACCAGCGATTGCAAGAAGAAGGTCCCCTCCAATGGCCATCTCCTGAGAGTCGGGAGTCGGAAGTGGGGAATGGGGAGTCGGAAGTGGGGAGTGGGGAACAACCAACAACCAACAACCAACAACCAACAACCAACAACCAACA
>NZ_JAMZMM010000024.1 GCF_024178385.1 Limnofasciculus baicalensis BBK-W-15
CTTATCCCCCTTATCCCCCTTGTGGGTGTGGGGAGTGGGTTTTTTGGTGTGGGGGAGTGTCTTTGTAGGTGTGAGTTGCTGCAACAATTTTTAGCGTCACCAATCACCTTCATAGACTCGCTGCTATACAATTAGCCAAGCCATTAGCCATTAGCCATGTTTCGTAATCCCAGATTAACCTTTGACAGGGGAACTCTACTATTACATCCACCACCACGGGGTAAAGCATGGGTGGATTATGCCACATGGGATGACCGAGTGGAGAAGTTTCGCATTTTAGGAATGTACTATCGGAGTTTGGTGGAATTACTCCAAGCTGAGAAGATTGATTTTATTGATGACGCTAAAGAATTTATGTCGCTGGAATTGCTTCCCAGCTTTGAAATGAAACCTTATCCTCATCAAGAGGAAGCACTTTTAGCGTGGAAGCAAGGGGGAAGGCGTGGGGTAGTTGTATTGCCAACTGCTGCGGGGAAAACTTATTTGGCACAATTAGCGATGGAGGCTACTCCTCGGAGTACGTTAATTGTTGTACCAACTTTGGATTTAATGCACCAATGGTATGCTCAAGTAGAGGCAGCCTTTCCCGATATAGAGGTGGGATTGCTAGGGGGAGGTTCCCGCGATCGCACTCCTATTTTAATTGCTACTTACGATAGTGCCACAATTCATGCTGAGTCTTTGGGGAATCTCTACGGATTGATAATTTTTGATGAGTGTCACCACTTACCGACAGATTTTTACAAATCTATTGCCGAATTTGCGATCGCGCCTTATCGTTTAGGATTGACTGCCACTCCTAACCGTACTGATGGAAGACATAACGATCTAAATAGATTAATTGGTTTAGAAGTTTATCGCAAAACTCCGGAGGAATTATCTGGTTTGGCTTTAGCTGAACATAAGATAGTTCAGATCAAGGTTAAGTTATCACCAAAAGAGCGCGAGCGGTATACTCAGTGCCTTAAGATTCGTAATGAGTTTTTGAAAGAAGCTAATATCCATCTTAGTAGTATGGAAGGTTGGCAAAGATTTGTCCAAATGAGTGCGGGTTCTCAAAAAGGAAGGCGTGCTATGTTAGCACATCGGGAATCAAAGGAAATTGCCCTTAGTACGGATGGGAAAATGCGGATTTTAGCCGATTTACTTGCAAAACATTACCTGGAAAGAATTCTGATTTTTACTAATGATAATGCTACTGTTTATCGGATTTCTCAAGATTTTTTAATCCCTGCTATTACTCATCATACTCATGTTAAAGAACGTCATGATATTCTAACTCGATTTCGGGAAGGAGAATACAAAACTCTGGCGGCTTCCCATGTTTTAAATGAAGGAGTAGATGTTCCAGATGCGCGGATAGCGATTATTTTATCCGGTACGGGTTCAGAAAGAGAATATGTCCAGCGATTAGGGCGAGTTTTGCGGAAGGGGACTGATATTAATAAGGTAGCTTTACTATATGAAGTAGTGGCAGAAAATACGAGTGAAGAAGGAACTTCTCAGCGGCGAAAAGGTGGGCTTACTAAAAGTGAACCGCCCAAGAAAAAGGAAGTGGAAAAGCAGAAGTATCAGCAGTTAGAAATTGTGCCATCTTCTCCATATTATGTGAAGCCAAAGGCTACTCCTAAAGCGGCGGAGTCATCGAAAAAGTGGGGGGAAGAGGAGGATGATGACTGATTGGCAAACTTACGAAACCAGGGGTTCTAGTTTAGCCAGCACTTCTTCAATAACATCCGGTGTAGCTTTTTCGACAAACTTAATATTTCTTGCCCTCCAATCCAAGCTTTTAATGTGGTCAACCAACACGACACCAACCGTCTCCATACTTTCAGCAAGTTTCACCTCAAAACTCAGTCCCTTTACCTTTCCTGTAATTGGACATATCAATGCCAAAGATGCCATCTTATTATATTTTGCTGGCGACAGGATAAACGCCGGACGATAGCCCGCTTGTTCGCGTCCCATTTGGGGATTGAAGTTGATGCGGACAATATCTCCCCGCTCTGGTACATAATTAGAATCAGAATCTACCAAACTTCCCTCCCCACAGGCATCCCAGTATCAGTTTCCCCATGAAAATGTTCCGCCGTCATTCCTGTCAATAATTCATCGAGGGTATATTTTTTCCTTCGTTGCGGTGCAATTATCAAATTTCCATCAGACACGCTAATGGATACACTGACACCTTCACTCAGTTGTAATTGCTCGGCTAAAGAATTGGGGATACGGATAGCGAAACTATTGCCCCATTTAGTAATAATAGCGGTCATAGCTACTTATCTCTCGTCACGACCTTATTGTATCTACTATGAAGATACATAATACTTACATTATGCTATAAATTTGACAACTTTAACTCAGATCTTGCACCAGTTGAAATAACCGTAGGGTGGGCAGTCCCCACCAACGTAATCATCAGCTTTTCGCCTTATATTGGGGACTGCCCACCCTACCTACAACTCTTTTTTGACATTGGTGCAAGATCTCAGTTTAACCCTTTGAAGGTTTAGGGAGAGCAATGTCCAAAATCTCCTGTGGGATTGGATGACATTACTTGGATGGATATTACCCTCTGTAGGTTGAATTATCTCCACCTACTTAAAACCTAAATTAGTGACACCTTCCCATCCCTCTGGTACCCCATATTTTTGGTATCGCTGACAGCGCTTAATATAAAGAATAGCGGCTCTATCTTGAGGATTGAGCTTTAATATTTTTTGGAATATGCCCTCTGCGATGGCAAAATTTCCCTGACTATAAGCGAATACTGCTTGCTGAAATATCTTCCGTGTTTTTGTCTTTAACTGATTAGATTTTTTAAGTTTTTCATCATATAATTCATAGATGGCAATGGGTTGCTTTTTCCCTTTGACTCTAACACGATCGAGAAATCGATAGGTATAATTTTGTACGTCACTAAGCTGAGATATTGTCGCTTCGCTCACTAAAATTCCGACTCCATAAAGCTTGGTTAATCCTTCTAAACGAGAGGCTAAATTAACCGCATCTGAAATAACTGTAGTTTCCATTCGTTCCGATTCACCAATGGTTCCTAGCATTAAATTACCCGTATGTAAACCGATGCCAATGGCAATAGGAACATCACCTTGTTGTTGCCGAGCTTGATTGTATCGTACCATGGCGTGTTCCATTGCGATCGCAGATTCTACTCCATCATTGGCGGAGTCGGGAAACAATGCCATAATCCCGTCGCCAATATATTTATCAATAAACCCATTGTGCTGACGAATTAGTGGACTAACTCTACTTAAATAGGAGTTAATAAAATCAAAGGTTTCTTGAGGTGACATTCCTTCTGACAAGGTGGTAAATGAGCGAATATCAGAAAACATTGCCGTCATTTTCTGTTGTACTTGGTCACCTAATTGGACATCTATAATACTTTCCTTTTGTAAAAATCTGAGAAAATTCTGGGGGACAAATCTGCCGTAAGCGGAGGTGAGTTTAGCGAGATGGAGATGGGTTTTGAGGCGAGCCAGCATTTCTTGTTTTTGGATTGGCTTACAGAGATAATCATTGGCTCCTGATGCAAATCCTTCTACTATATCTGCTACTTGATTTTTGGCAGTTAGCATAACAATGGGTAATTCTTGTGCGGGGAAGCGATTGCGGATTGTTTGACAGACTTGATAACCTGTCATACTGGGCATCATCACATCGAGTAAGATGATGTCTGGGATGAAACCGTTATCGATAACTGTTAAAGCTTCTAGTCCATTACTCGCTTCAGTAATCTCGTAATTGTATAGAGCAAGATGGTTGATCAGTACTTGACGATTAACGGGTTCGTCATCCACAATTAAAACTTTGTATTGCGTACCATCAATAGTTTGAGAGTGGGAGATTTGACTTTTGATTGGTGTTGCTGATTGGGGTATTTGACGGCTTATTGCTGTTGTCGATGGGTGAATATGACTGCTTATAGGTGTCGGGAAATTATTATTTCTGATATCAGAAATAGGCTTAATTGGTTCCTGTGATTCAACCGAACTTGGGGATATATTTAATTCCGTCTGGTTAGAGAAACTAGGTAAGGTAAAGGTAAATTGTGAACCTTTGCCAACTGTAGAATGAACCGTAATTTCTCCACCGTGTAATTCAACCAGTGTTTTTGTCACGGCTAATCCTAATCCTGTACCACCATATTCTCTAGCAGTGGAACCTTCAGCTTGTTCAAAGGATTCAAAGATACGGTCAAATTTATCTGCGGGAATGCCAATTCCAGTGTCAGATATGGTGATGGCAATTTGTTGTTGGTTATTGGTTGTTGGTTGTTGGTTATTGGTTGTTGGTTGTTGGTGATTGGTTGTTTGTTGTTGGTTATTAGATAGATTCTCTTGATGAATGACTGATGATGAATGAGTGAAAATGACTTCTGCTGTGACTTCTACGGTTCCAGAAGGGGTAAATTTAATAGCATTACCTACCAAATTATGCAAAATTTGTTGTAGGCGATCTTCATCTGCTTCTACAGTTGGCAGATTACCGGGAATCCGATTGATAAGTTGTAAATTTTTATTGGCAACTAGGGGTAAGCTGAGAGTTAAAACTTCATCGATAATAGATCGTAAATCTAAGGGTTTGAGTTGCAATTCTATATTTTTATGTTTGAGTTTAGAGAAATCGAGAATATCGTTAACTAACCGAGACAAACGGTGACCGCTAGAGATAATTAAAGTGAGGTTTCTTTGGGTGGTTGGCGATAATTCCCCAGTTGCACCGTCCATCAGAGATTCCGCAATACCAATAATACCATTGAGGGGAGTCCGAAGTTCGTGAGAGGTATTAGCGAGGAATTCATCTTTAAGTTGATCCAGGCGTTTTAGGTCTTCATTTTGCTCTTCTAAAGTGGCAAAAGATTTTTGGAGTTGCTTGGCCATACTATTGAAAGAATTCGAGAGCTTTTCTATTTCAATAATGTTGCTGGGAGCAATATTCTGGTCTAATTTTCCGTCAGCAATCTCACAGGCGGCTTGAGAAACTTCTAGAATCGGGCGCGTCATCCATCTACCAGTAAGAATACCAATAGCGATGGCAATTAATAGAGCAATTAAAGCTAGTATAATCGTATTAATAGTATTGGCATTGATTTGCTCCATAAAATCGGATTCTGGAACAGTCACAACAATTAGCCAATCTAATCCTTTGTCATCTTTAAGTGGCAAAACCTGTACCAATTGCCGTTGACTCTTTAGCAAAAAGTCCAGTTGTTGGGACTCCTGAATGCTTTTGAAGGTGTCAAATTTTTTCTGCAAAAATATCGCAGTTTCCCGGATTAATGGTTCACTACTCTCTGTGGCTTGAATTAGCTTGGCATTTTGGCCTTCACCTCTAGTCAGTTTTTCATCCGTTGAACTAGACATGATTTGGCCGGAACGATTCATAACAAAGGCTCCACCATGCTTACCAATCTTCAGGCTAGAAAGAAATTTTCTAAATTGCTCTGGCAATAATACATCAACACCACAGACACCAAGTAGTTGTCCATTCCTGGAATCGTAGACAGGTTGACTAGCAGTAATAGTGGGGATTAGAGAGGTAAAATCTAGATATACATCACTCCAAGTCGGACGTTTTTGTGCCACAGCCGCTTTGTACCAAGGGCGATTTCGGGGATCGTAAATTTTCTCATCCTTACTGTTAAGTATTAGTCTATTTCCATCGGCATCTAGCTTATAAGTATAGATATGGTGATTCGTAGATTCATTGGCAATTCGTAACTTCCCCGTATCCAAACGTACATAGTTTTTCCCATTTTTAAACTCTTCTAGTCTGACTGCGAGATGCTCACCTTTCTGAGTCGAGCAATAAATTCCATAGGAGAAGGAATAAATCTTGGCTTGCTGGAGGAGTTGAGACACATTCTCGGGGTTAGCAAAATCTAACTCGCCTCTGGCAAAGGCAGTCGCATTAAACTGGTTGATATCATGGGGTACAGTCAGGTAACTTTTTAACTCCCTTTCAATCCGAAGAGTCAATTCACTGCGAAGCTGAGAGGCTAAATCATTCACCGCTTTTTGTCCATTGCGGAATGAAAGATAACCCACTAGCCCCACTGTACCAACGATTTGCACGACAAAAGGAACAATTAGGGTAATCCAGAGACGAAATTTTTTACCCTTCTGAGGGTTAGGTTTGCTAGATGCTTCCGCAGACATGATGTTTTTGGAGTCAGTTTAGACTCTATTCTCACTCAAGTTGAGGCTGCTGCTACTGAGGGAGTAAAAGATAGGATGGAAAAGTAACGCCAAATCAACAGGATTGAAACCCGCGAAGGCGGGTTTTGTCTGTGTAGCTGCGGTTTTAACCGCCCTTCAGCCAAATCAACAGGATTGAAACCCGCGAAGGCGGGTTTTGTCTGTGTAGCTGCGGTTAAAACCGCCCTTCAACGTAGTATTCTTAAAAGCTCTTTAATTTTCTCATCCTGCTTATCCTTAAATTGCTCTGGAAAACTTAACTCAATTGCCACCTTTCCAGGAGTACCACTACTACCTCCATCACTCGCCAATAAGTCTATAGATGAAATTTGAGCCAAGAGACGCTCCCGTGAAGGAGTATTTTCATTCTGACTTAATAGTAAGCCAACAATCGGTTCTTCTTGCTGTATCCTTTCTAAGTTTTTAGACTCCAGTAACTTGGCATTTGAAGTTGTAATATTTTCTAACTCTAGCCTGATACTCGTCGCTCCTAAATCCGTAGCTTTGCCAAGATAAAATTCACCTTGCCAGTAAATCTGAGCTGAAGCCCGAATCTTTTTCCGCAATCTTTTAAGATTCGATTTAGATACATTAAATTCCTTAAATACGCGGAACATGCCCGTAGCTAAGAAGCCAAAAGATTCCATCGGGCGATCCACATATTGACGCTTTTGGGAATACCATTCCTTCACATCAGAATAGGTGACTAAAGTTAAATTATCTTTCTGAGTTTGATTAAGATCGCTAAACCTAACAGATAAGATAGATTGATTGTTATTTCTCGATTGTAACCTGATCACCTCCGCATCCAAAATTACCCTCGCCCCAAAATCACCAACTAACTCAATTTCCACTTCTTCTGGTAAAGTAGGTTGACCTTCTAAAAGAATTCCAGTACCTGTTTCTGAAAGATCCTGAGTAATTCCATGCCATTCCTGAGTCTGCTCAGTGTTGTAATCATAGCTATAAACTGTCGCTCCTAACCGTCGATATAAACGGTGTGAAGTTCGTTCTTGGGGTTGCTCAAAGGCAACTAATAGTGCTGCTAACAGTAGAATTAGATTAAAGACTGACCACATCGCATTAACTGATACCGCCTCCCAATCCTCTGGACGGAGGATCAACCAAAAGGGTACAGAAATCAAAGCAATTATAATTAATGCCGTCACTCCTAACAAACCTTTCACCGACTGCCAATCAAAGTTTTCCCAAGTAAATTCTCGCTTAATTAACGTCATATCTTTGTCGGTGACGTTAAACTCACCTAGATTAGGATTAATCAGCGCCATCATGGTGACATATCCCGCCTGAAATGCCATCACAAATTCGAGAATTTCGTTCCAAAAAGAAAACCGAACTTCCTTATAAGTGATGTAGTTAGCATTTAATGAAAGAAGAAGGTGAGGCAAAGCATAAGCCAATGTTTCTAAACCCAAACCCCGAATTGGGTTAATACTAAATAGTAAAAACAAAGTCGGCGCAATCGCGTACATTAATCGAGGATAGCCGAAGAAAAAGTGGGAAGTAGCACTAAAATAGCAAATGCGTTGGGGAATAGTTAGATTCAATTTGGGGTTCAAGACTGGGTTTTCAATCCGCAGAATTTGAGCCATCCCCCGCGCCCAGCGAACTTGCTGCCCCACATAGGAGGAAAAAGTCTCAGGCGCTAAACCTGCAATCATAATTTTGTCGTAGTAAACTGACTTATATCCTAAAGAATGCAATCGGAAAGCCGTGTGGCAATCTTCAGTGACAGTTTCTGTGGCAATTCCACCAATTTCCAGGGCATATTCTTTGCGAATTACGGCCGCTGAACCGCAAAAGAATGCCGCATTCCAGAAATCATTTCCTTTTTGTAAAACCTTATAAAATAGTTCATTACCTGCCGGAATTCGCCCTCCAGTGCGCAAGTTTCTCTCAAAAGGATCGGGGTTGAAAAACCAGTGAGGTGTTTGGACAAATGCCACTTTATCATCTAAGAAAAAGCCCACTGTATGCTGGAGAAACTGACGAGTGGGGATGTGATCGCAATCCAGAATCATTACCAAATCGCCGTCTGTATTGCGAAAGGCTGTGTTAATATTTCCCGCCTTAGCATGATCGTTACTATCCCGTGTCAGGAGGGATGCCCCGACTTCGGCGCACATTTGCCGCAATTGTTCCCTCCGGAGTCTAAACTTTTCTCGGCGCGGATCGTCTTCTTTATACTTTTCTGGACGACCATCATCTAAAACATACACCTTTTTTTTAGATGCTGGATAATCAATTGCCACTGCACCTAGTGTCGTCTTCCGTACAATATCTACATCTTCGTTGTAGGTGGGAATATATATATCAACTTTAAATAATTTATCTTCGGGAATGGTTGAAATATCTATTGGCTCGCGATCTTGAATTTTCAGTGTTTGAAAGTAAGCCAAAACTAAGGTCAAAATTGCGTAAAGTTCTGATACTAACAATAGTAAACAAAAAGTGCCATTGAGGAAGGTATCAAAGTTGAGGGTATAGCTCAGACGGTAATATAAATAACGAGCTGTGGTAGCTAAACTCAACCACATTAAAAACAAGTGATAATATTCGCTGATTTCTTTATCATTTTTTACTCTTGTTTCTGCTCGCACTATCACCTGTCCAATTGCTATTAGGACTACGGCAATCGCACTCTGCTGCCAAATCTTGAGCGGTGTAATTACTAGTGGTACGGATATGATGCTTAGGAATAAAATCATCCATTTTAGATGACTCCATCCTAATTTTCCTAGTATTCTGTCAAAAAATGATGGGATAAAATCGACGAGCCAATCAGTGGCGAAGGGACGGCGGGGACGGAAATTGAAGAGGGAAAAAGACATGTTGTTAGTTGTTGGTTGTTAGTTGTTGTTTGTTAGTTGTTGTTTGTTAGTTGTTAGTTGTTTGTTGTTCTTTGTTAAATAACCAATAACCAATAACCAATAACAAACAACCAATAACTAATGACTCTTTTGATCGCTAAGGCGCTTGAGATAGAGCTGAGAGATACCATAGAGTAGAAGTGCGATCGCTAAAATACCTCCTGGTAAGAAAATCCAGTTATCCTGGAGGATGCGAGCTATTTTACCTAGCAGGCTGGTATTTTCAATCCGGCGAGTTGTGGGGGCGCGGTTCAAAAAGTCAAGCTTGTAGGCATCGGGATCGTAAGTAGATGTGTTTTCCTGATTGCTACTAACCAGTACCGTATCTTTTTTGAGTTGGAAAAACCAAGAGTCTTTGCTAATAATTTGTCGTACTCTTTCTAAACCATTTTCGGTTTGAGCGGAGAGTGCTAAAACAACCCGTTCCGGATTATCTGGAGATATGATTTCTTTAATTGTCCCTCCATCATCTGGCAATGTTTGGATGCTTGCTCGATCCGATTGTCTAGAAAAAGCACTACCTAAACCAAATCCGCCCGCTTCCTTTGTCAAAGCTTCCGGTAAAGGAAATTGATCCCGCGTACCAATTGCTACCAAATTGTTTGTTTTCCGGACTTCTGGGGGCAATGAGGCGGTGGTGTAAGCGCTAATCTTGACTGAATCTGCCTTAGAAAGTCGTCCCAATCTTTCGCTGAATGCCAGCATAGTTAGGAGATCTGTTTTAGTCGGTGCATCGGGTACGACAATTGCCGTATTTGATAAATCTTGGGGTGCGGCAAAGGGATAACCTGACTGCAAAAGTTTTAAATCTGGCAGTTGTACGGATTGTTGGCGGTTGAGTTTAAAACTGGTGTCGGGATGAACTGTTCCTGTTAGTTGTTGATCTGTAACTTTACCGCATTCTCCAGGCTCCCTGGGGTTCAAACGGAAGGCTACTTCCAGTTTAGAAGTGGATGTGAGACGGTTCATCAGGTTGGCAGGTAAATCTACGTTTAGCTTCTTGTTAGTCGCGCCATCTTCACTAGTTAACCTTGCCCCACCAATAAATACTCCATCAAGTAATACTTCAACTGCTGAGGTTCTAGGATTAACTTGGGGACCATAACTGTAACGGAGATTCATGGAGCTTCCCCGGGTAAACTCGTCATCTGGTAAGGGGCGAAAATCAATCTGAACGGGTGGTGCGCCAGCACCTCGCACGGCGATCTCTTGTAAGGGTTCGCCGTTTTCCTGGGTTTTGATGTCGCTGAGTTTAAAAGAATCTTTGGTTGGTAAAAATCCTTTCCATTCTCGGAGTGGGGGTGCTGGTACATCCTTGAGACTATTAACTAAAATAGCTTGGCCAGTGCCAAGTTTCTTAGTATCTGGTTGTACTAAAAACTGAGCTGCTTTAGCAACTCCTTCAGAGCCATTTCCCGTGACAACTAATACTGGCACAGCTCCATCCAGAGTTGTGGTTAATATCAATACTCCAATATCTTCTGGTAAAGCTGTTTTATTCCCATCCAGAATTTGATTTTTAATAATGGGAAAGGGTAGATCTAAATCTTTTAGTGTGGGTTGAGTGGCGGGAGTGCCGATAATGACTGCGCGATCGCCAAAGTCCAGATCTTCGATATCTTTGACTAAGCTAGTCTCAATTGGACGAAACTCAGCCTGTCTGCCTAAAGCTGCTTGTAAACGAGAAGCAGCTATTAACCAATCATCATTTACTTTGGGTAGCAAGTAAACAATCTTATTTGCATCCAAACTTAATTGATCGAAGAATGGATAGGGATAGCGGCTAAAGTTTAGAGGTATTGGTTGGGGTTGATATTCAAACTGTAATTCTGAATCTGGTAGCACCTCAGTCCAAAGAGTTGCGTCACTGGGATCGCTACATTTTTCATCATTCTGCTGCTGCACTACAATCGTTAGATCATTATAATCCTGAATCAATCTTGCTGGGATACTAAATAAAGCTTGACCTATCTGAGACTGTTTGCGATTGAGGGGTATTGAACCAATACTTGTACCATTCACCTGTACGGTTAAATTAGAGCGACTAGCAATTAATGCAGGTGAATGTTGGTAACGGATTAGAGCTTTGGAGGCAGTTATTTTCCAGCCTTGGGGACGAGTAAAGCCTAATCGCGCTGTCGAATAAATACCCCGCAAGCGGAAACGGTTCCCCACCACAGGAGAGCGATTGAATTGCAGGATGTACTCAGCAGTTGGCAGAGCTTCGGTGGTAGTAGTTTCTTCTTCTTTAATGGTTGGAGATTTTGCCCTGGGTTTGGCACGAGGTTGATCCGGAGTCTCTGTTTCTGACGTAACTGACTCCCTAACCTTTGGCTCTGACTCTGGTTGTGGCTTTGGTTTTTCAGGCGTTTGGGGGCGTGGGGTTGGTTTTCGTGGGGGACTTTGAGGTTGCTGCGGGGGCGGTTGTGGTCCGATTAGTTTGCGGGTGGCTGGAGCGCTAGGCTTTTTATTTTTGGGAGGAGACGGAGGTAAAGGTTTATAGACTGGAGTTTGGGTTGGCGCACTTGGTAAGGTATACTCGCGAATCAATTGGTCTTCTTGCTCTTTGAGAGAGCGATCGCTTTGAGCTGATACCAAATTGACATTATTACCCAATATTACAATTAATATTACACAGAATAGTAACAGCCAAAATCGCGGGTGTTTCTGCCATCGGGTGGATTGATTTCGGCGCTCATTGGTCGTTGGTTTCTTGGGTTTGGAAGACCCAAACAATCGTTTCATAAGCTATTGTTCATCTAATTTTAATTGTGATGAAGGAAGGATGAAAGATGAAGGATGAAGTTTGAAAAATAATACTTCATCTTAACTGTCCAAATTATCGTTCTTATTTCCTCCTTCATACTTCATACTTCATCCTTTATCCTTTATCCTTCATCATTTTTGCAGTAGTTTAGGATCGATAGCTTGAGTAGGGAGTAATCCTAACCAGGCGAGATTTTGAGTGTAGTAGGATGATTGATCGTCCCAAATTCCCTCATTGTATCTAGGTAATAGTTTTTTCTGGAGTAATTCTTCAGCCATTTTAGGATCGATTAAGCGCAGGGCAGGATAAAGCATAGCGTATTGGGACGTTGCTTCGTAATTAACTATAGATTTCCCCTGGAGATCGATTTGGGCTGGGATATTCCCAGGTTGGCGCAATAGTTTTTGAAGGTGTTGAGTGGCTACTTTAAGATAGCTTAGTCCTTCCGGAGATTGAAATAATTCAGCATCCCAAGCTACTCGCCACCAAACTCGGTACGCATCAAAGCTATAGAGGCTTTTGAGTTTACTATCGGGTGGTAGTGGCTGGAATTTCCCTGTTTGAGTATCCAGGGCAATCCAATCACTTGGCAAGCCTGCTTTGGAAACTTTGGATGACTGCTCTAGAATTTGGTAGCTACTTTCAACTAAACTCAGCCAATTCCGTTGAGGATCGACTTGAGCAAAGAGGCGAAAGGCATAGGGTGCGAGATAGGAGGGATTGAAATATATAGTAGAGGGAGTGGGGACAAAGGCTTCTTTTGGCCCTGGTAGGAGATAGCGCTTTCCCCCCGCTACTTCTATGGTGGAATACTCCCACAAATCTCGCAATTTGAGCTGTGCCAAATTCAGATATTCAGGGCGATGCCAACGACGGTATGCCAAGATTAAAGCCGTAATCGCATCAATATCCGCATCGCTAGCAAAATTCCGATCAATTGCGCCCCACTTTTCTTTTTCCTTTCCCCACAACCACACCCAAAGTTGATCGATGGGTTTACCTTGAGGATCGAGTCGATGGAGGTTATTTTCCGCCCATTTTAGGGTGAGGGCAAATGTGGTAGGGTCATCAATGAGGACGGCTCGTAGCATAGCATAAGCTTGACCTTCAGAAGTTGAGCGATCGCTAGCTTGATAGTCGATTACTCGACCATCTTCTTGGATAAATTGTTGTCTGTAGATGACCCAGCTTTGTTCGAGTATATCCCGATTAGCCGTTGATGGGGGTAATTTCGGGACACTGACAATGGGTGACTCGGTTACCGTCTCTGTTGGCGTTGACAATGGCACCGTCTCTGTTGGTGTCGGTAATGGAGATGATGGTGTTTTCGGTCCTTCCTTCAAGGAGATGGAAACGCAGCCACCCAGATTGCCGGAAATGGCGATAACAGTAGCCCATAACAGGGGAATGGAGAATGGGGAATGGGGAATGGGGAAGAAGGTATTGAGTCTTTTCCCTTTCAGCTTTTGCCTTTCCTCGGAAAAATGCCTGAACTTTAACACCGCGATCAAACCTAGCATTTTCACCTTATTCTAATCATTCCTATACTGGATCCGTGTACTGAGGAGAGATAGAAACAGTGGATTCCGACTTTAATCTCGGCAGAAGGCTCCCGCTATAATCTTGGGAATCCCCCGCTATACCTCGTAGAGGTATAGCGGCCTGAAGATGTCAATCCGTTGTCTCGCTACACTATGATAAGAAAGATAAAGCTCCAAACCCCGCGATCCCAGCCAAGGGAGTGTCAAAATTATAATCTGTAGAGACCAAAGTGAATGGGATACGTTATTTCCATAGTCAATATGAAAGGTGGTGTTGGTAAAACAACCACCACCGTTAATCTAGCAACAAGTTTCGCCAAAGATTATGGGATGCGAGTGTTAATCGTAGATTTAGATACTCAGATTAATGCAACCCTAAGCTTGATCCCCCCCCTTCAATTTGCCAATTTAAGGAAAGAAAGTCGCACCTTAAAACAGTTAGTCGAGCAATTAATTAACCCGAATGGTCAATCAACTATCCCAATCCAAAACGTAATTCAGCGAAATATATGTAAAGTGAATGGGCTAGATTTACTACCTGGTAATATCGAACTATATAATGATTTTTTATTGGCAACACGTCTTTATTCTCAGTCAAAGAGCGATCGCCAAGACTTTGAAAAAAACTGGAATAATTTGGAAGATACCTTATTCAAAAGCATTCTCCAGCCAGTATTAGACAATTACGATCTAATGATATTAGATTTTCCTCCTGGAGATAACATGCTTACCAGAAGTGGTTTAATCGCTAGTAATTTTTATTTGATTCCAGCTAAACCCGAACCCCTGTCAGTTGTAGGGATGGGAATATTGGAAGCACATATCAAAAAACTCAAACAGAGCAATCGCACTAACATCGCTCTTTTGGGCATTGTCTTCTCATCTCTGGGCCATGCGACAACAATGGCAACCAAAGTCAAAAATAGAGTTAGTGCTGAATTTGGTTCAGACAAAATTTTTAATACAGAAATTCCCACCAATGTGGCTATTGCCAAAGCCGTTGATGAGTTTCAGCCTGTTGTCCTCACGGAACCAAATTCATCAGGTGCTAAAGCCTTCACTGATTTAAGCAAAGAAGTCTTACAGCGACTCGCCAATACCCTGGGGACAAGGTTTTCCAAAAACTAGTCCATAAGAGCAAAAATCCTTCAACACCTTACTCTATAGCGGTTTTCAGTTCCATCAAGTACAGAGGAAAAACCCCCAGAAACCCGGTAACTTCGGCGAAACCGGGTTTCTCTCCACCTCACTTAACTGAGAAGCGCTATATGTCGAGGATCGGGGGATCGGGAGAGAATTTAACCGCTCAGTTATTTCGGTTTTTTGGTGCAGGTATGCTAATATACCTTTATATTAATTTAGCGCTTACTATCGTTACTCCAAGAGGATTTTATTCATGGGATGTGTCATTGCCACAGTTAACATGAAAGGTGGCGTAGGGAAAACCACCCTTACCGTAAACTTGGCTACTTGCTTGGCAAAAAACCATGGAAAGCGCGTTTTAGTGGTCGATTTAGATACCCAAATTAGCGCCACACTCAGCTTAATGGCACCTCAAGATTTTGCCAAAGCGAGAAAAGCCAGACGCACCTTAAGCCACCTGATTGACAAAGCAGTTAGACCAAATCTTGAGAGTAAAACTACTATTCAAGATGTAATTAGACCATACATTTGTACAATCAAACAACTAGATTTATTGCCGGGAGATATCGATTTATACGATGAATATTTAGTTTCTGAAATGCTCCACGAGCAAGCTGTAAAAGAAGGTAAGCCAAACTTTAGTGAGGTTTGGAATCGGTTTGAAACACAATTAATTAAGGGAATTTTAGAACCTGTAATTAATAACTACGATTTCATTATTTTAGATTGCGCTCCCGGCTACAACCTCCTCACGCGCAGCGGCATTGTTGCTAGCGATTTCTATTTGCTCCCCGCCCGCCCAGAGCCACTATCGGTTGTCGGTATTCAACTTCTAGAAAGACGGATTGCTCGCCTCAAAGAAAGTCACAACTCCGATTCTCCTCTAAACTTGCGACTATTGGGAATTGTCTTTATTTTGTCAGGTGGTCTTCTGGGGAGATATTATAGTCAAGTGATGAAGCGAGTTACAGAAGATTTCACGGCGGCTCAACTGTTTAAAAACCGCATTCCCATGGATGTTAATGTGGCTAAAGCGGTAGATAGTTTTATGCCTGTTGTCCTCAATACTCCCAATTCATCAGGTGCGAAAGCATTTACCCGGTTAACCGCAGAATTTTTACAGAAGATTGCGAGTTATCAGAATGTCCAGGAACAACAACCGACTAAGATGAATTTGGCAAGTCTTGATTAGTTGTTGGTTATTGGTTGTTGGTTATTGGTTATTGGTTGTTGGTTATTGGTTATTGGTTATTGGTTGTTGGTTATTGGTTGTTAGGCTATCCTTACTTATAAGAAAGCAGGTTTAAATCCCCTTGTCCTTATACCGGGGAGTGTCAATACCCTGGGTGACAACAAATAACTAACAACAAATAACTAACAACAAATAACTAACAACCTCTATTTAAAACTCACCAACTAAAGCAGCAACACAGCGATCGCAAATTGTGGGATGTTCGCTAGTTTTACCAACTTGAGTCGAGTAATTCCAGCAGCGATCGCACTTTTCGCCATCCGCTGTCACCACACCCACACTCAGCGTCTCCGAATGGCTGCTGTAAGTAGCTTTTTCGATAATCTCTTTTGAATCCAACACTTCCACGCCTGACGCTAAAAATAGATAGCGCAACTCATCAACACCATTCCCCAGGATTCCACCTTCCTCAACGGTTCCAAAAACCTCCGCCCCCGTAGAACAGGTGTCCTCGCCTGTGTCAACTTCCTCCATCAAAACAGGATAACTCCCTGCCAAACTCTCTGGCTCAACTAAAGAATCTGAACCCAAAACCTCAACTTTCAACTCTTGAATTTTCACAGACAACTCTTGACGATTCTTGCCAAAGAGTACATAGCGCTTGCCAACCCACAAGGTATATCCAATCCCAATTAGTTCAAAGAAAGTGGGTAGCAGAGGTAAATGATTAATCGCATCTAACACTGCTATCGTAATCTTGAGGGTGATGGATGCGACTACGATTAAACCTACGATTGCCAGTACTTGCAGGTTTTTCTTCGATAATAAGTTTATCTCCGTTAGCGACTCAGATAATAACTGATTAGCTTCATTCCCTAGCTGCTGTATTTCCGCTCTTGATTGAGGGGTGTCATCCTGTGGGTTATCTATAACAGATATCACAGGTGGGGACGCTACGATTACCTCTTGGTTATCTGTTTTTGAGATAATTTGGCGTACTCCTGTGGGATTCATTTCCTCCAAACGAGAGCGCAATTGGGAGTCTGAGACATATAATAATACTTTGGCTTCTAAAGACGCACCAATTGTCTTCTCAACTCTGGCTTGCTCTAATACTTTATTAACTTCTGTGCGGATTTGGCGTAATTTTAGCCACAATTCGGCTAATTCAGGATTTTTCCATTTCTCTTCTACTCTTGTCCAACCTGACTCAAATACTGATTTGTAAGGAGTGGGGTAAGGTAAAGATTGCCAAATATCTTCTGCCATGTGACATAGTACAGGCGCGATCGCTCGTGCTATATTTTCCAAAGCAATAGCCAATACTGTCTGACAGCTACGTCGCCGCACTGATTCTGGGTGACTGATATAGAGTCTATCTTTGGCAACATCTAAATAGAAGTTGGACAAATCCACCACACAGAAATTCTGTACTGTCTGGAAAAACCGGAAAAACTGATAACTTTCAAAAGCATCTGTCACTTCCCCAAATACTTCCGTTATCCGGTGTAGCATGTAGCGGTCTAATTCTGGCAATTCTTCATAAGGTACAGCGTGTTGGGCGGGGTCAAAATCATGCAAATTCCCCAGTAAAAATCGGGCAGTATTGCGAATTTTGCGATAGATATCCCCTAACTGCTTTAGGATAGTTTGACCGATAGGCACATCGCCAGAATAATCTACCGAAGATACCCACAACCGTAACACATCAGCACCGTAAGGAGGTTCAGTTTTCTGATTTTTCCCACCTTCAATTATTATCAAAGGATCGACCACATTCCCCTCAGATTTACTCATTTTGCGGCCTTTTTCGTCGAGGACAAAGCCATGAGTTAGGACTGTTTTATAGGGTGCTATACCATTACTTGCTACACTTGTCAATAGGCTAGATTGAAACCAACCTCGATGTTGATCTGAGCCTTCCAAATAGATATCAACTGGATAGACTAATTCCTCGCGCCCCTTGGCTACTGCTGCCCAAGAGGAACCGGAATCGAACCAGACATCCATTGTATCTGTCCCTTTCCGGTAAGTTTTACCATTGTTTTGGTATGATTCGGGTAACAATTCCGCTACCGACATTTCCCACCAAGCATCAGAACCTTTTTGGGCGATAATGGCTTGAACGTGGGCAATACTTTCTGCTGTCAGTAAAGGTTCGTTAGTTTCCTCATCGTAGAATACTGGAATCGGCACACCCCAGCTACGTTGGCGGGATATACACCAATCGGAACGATCTGCCACCATAGGAGTAATGCGATTTTCTCCTTGGGCTGGAATCCATTGTACATTTGCGATCGCTTTTAGTGCTGCATCGCGGAATCCTGCTACCGAAGCAAACCATTGCGCCGTTGCCCGGAAGATAGTGGGTTTTTTGGTACGCCAATCGTAGGGATATTTATGATTGTAAGCTTCCTCTTTCAGGAATGAACCTGCTGCTTTCAGTGCTTCTATAATCGCTTCATTAGCATCTTTTAGGACATTCAACCCGGCAAATTGACCTGCTTCTTGGGTAAAATTACCATTTTCATCGACAGGAGAGAGGATCGGCAAACCATATCTCTGTCCTACGATATAATCTTCTTGACCGTGACCGGGTGCAGTATGGACTAATCCGGTACCAGATTCCGTGGTAATATAGTCGCCGCCGATAACAATAGGACTTTCTCGGTCAAAGAGGGGATGGCGATAAGTACAATGTTCTAATTCCTTCCCTTTGAAAGTAGCTTTAACCGTTAACTGAGTATCCAGGATTTGGGATAATCTTTCTACCAAATCTGTCGCTACGATTAAATACTGAAATTCCTTTGGTTTTTCCTGGGATTCAGGATTTTCCTCCAATTCTGAGATTTCCTCAGTTGGGGCAGTTTCCTCTTTAGCTGTTTTGCTATCCTTTGTCGGTGCAAAACCCTTGGGTTTTTTCTTGCTACTGCTAGATTTAGCTGTTTCTAGACTTAACTCTTTTTCCTCATCGACGGAATCCGCTTGAGTTCCGACTGCTACCACAGAATATGCCAAATCTGGATTCACAGCAACAGCCAAGTTACCAGGAATTGTCCAAGGAGTTGTTGTCCAGATGGCTACACCGAGGGAGTGGGGAGTGGAACAGCCGATGTCATCATGGTTAGTGGGAGGAGTTTCTAGAGATTCTGATAAATATGGTGCGAGTAAATCTTGCAGCCCATCTACTGCTTTGGTGATGGGAAATGCGGCATAGAGACTGCGAGAGATATGACCTTCCGGGTATTCTAACTCAGCTTCTGCCAGAGCCGTTTTAGAACTAGGACTCCAGTGAACAGGTTTTACACCTCTATATATATAACCCTTGAGAACCATCTGACCAAAGACACCAATTTGGGCAGCTTCATATTCTGGTGTCAAAGTTAAGTAAGGATGTTCCCAATCGCCCCAAACGCCATAACGTTTGAAACCCTTGGCTTGTTGTGCTACAGTCTTGAGGGCAAAGTCCTTAGCTTTCTGGCGTAGTTTCAGAGGAGTAAGCTGCGATCGCTCCTCCTGTTTCATATTTTGTAGGACTTTCAGCTCAATCGGCAAGCCATGACAATCCCAACCTGGGATATAGCGAACCCTCCGCCCTTGGAGGAGTTGATATTTATTGATAATATCCTTAAGAATTTTATTTAGGGCATGACCGATGTGGAGTGCCCCATTAGCATAAGGTGGACCATCGTGCAACACGAAAATTTCACCCGGATTCTCCTGTGACAATCGCTCATAAATTTGTTCATCTGCCCAAAACTGCTGCAATTCCGGTTCGCGAATTACAGCATTCGCCCGCATGTCAAATTTAGTCTTGGGCAAATTTACGGTGTCTTTATAGGAGTTTGATTCTGTCACAGTCTTTATTGGTTATTGGTTGCTGGTTGTTTGTTGTTGGTTGTTGGTTGTTGGTTGTTGGTTGTCCATCACCTAACGACCAATGACGCAGATGACCAACCACCCCAAGACAGGAGTGTGAATACCGATCTCTATATTATGGGCGATAACTCACCTCAGCTTCAACTTAATTTTGCCATATTTTCTCCTCGGGTGTGTTTTCTCCCCTAGTCGCGTAGGGTGTGTTGTCGCGTAGCGCAACGCACCCGATTAATATACATACAGCGATTCCCACTGTTAAGAGGTACAGTAGCAACAATGAGCAAACCAATTTCTTAAATGTTGAGGATTGATTAACTCAATGGCAACAGCAATTATTTGGTCAATCATTGCCGTTGTAGTGGGAGCAAATTTCCGTAAAAAGGATTTGAGTTGTGACCACCACAGTTCAATTGGGTTAAAATCGGGAGAGTATGGGGATAAACAAATAATCCTCGCATCTACAGCTTCAATCATTGGTACAATAATACCAGAACTTTAAGGATATTTTTTCACAATTTTAATGGATTTAGATGCTATCTGGATCTATATTTAATTCGCGCAGTTTAGCCGCTAATCTTTCAGCCCGTTGTGCTTCATGTTCAGCCCGTTGTGCTTCATTTTCAGCTCGTCGTGCTTCATTTTCAGCTCGTCGTGCTTCATTTTCAGCCCGTTGTGCTTCATGTTCGGCACGTTGTTGTGCTAACTGTTGTTGTTCTTCCAATTCTAAATAAGAGAGAAACTTTTGTCCATCGGGGCGATAAATTTCTAACCCATCTTCTCCCAACTCAAATCGCACTCCTAATCGGGGACTTACCCATCCTGACATGACTTCAATTACTTCTAAAAATCCTTCAATTCTTTGCCAACCGATTAACTCATTTTCTTGGGGATCGTAGAGGTAATATTCTTCGACTCCATGGCGATTGTAAAATGAAAATTTCCGATTCATTTTGGTTTGACTATCGTTGAAAGAACGAATCTCAAACACGACTTGAGGAGCAATACGATCTTCTTGCCATTGTAGGTAAGAGCGTCGGTCATTTTTAGGTCTGCCAAATATAACCATGACATCCGGTGCTTGGGATATGGTAGAATTTCCCTCGACTGGATACCAGAGTAAATCGGCGGCTACAAAGACATTTTCGTCATTTTTATAGAGCAACTCGCAGCCTTCTTTGATTTTGGTAATTAGTTTGTACTGAATGGTACTATCTGCCATTGGTTGATCGTCGCTTGAGGGATAAATAATGGGTGGAGTTGTTAGTTGCATAGCTCTGGCCTTATTTCTCTGTCATTGGTTATTAGTCATTAGTCATTAATCATTGGTTATTGGTAATTCGCCATCTAATTCTCTAATCGCTGTTTCAATTTATGACGAATTCCTAATTGACTCCAAATTAATAGAGTTTTTTGGTAATTCCTGATTAAGTACTTTTCGGTGTGGGAATTGTAATATCTAATGAAGTTACATTTGGTGAGATACTAGTTAAAGGTGGTGCGATAGTATTGGTATTGCCGACAACTAAAGTCACCAGTTTATCGGGCTGTAAGTATTGTTGAGCTACTCGTTGCACATCATTAATTGTTGTTGCTTCAACCTCTTTTCGATAGCGGGATAGGAAATCCTCTGGATAGCCATAATATTCATATCGCATTAACCGAGATAAGGTTTGACTGGGAGATTGGAAGTTGAAGACAAAGGAGTTCATAACTTTATCTTTTGCTGATGTTAATTCTTTGGGTGTGATGGGTGTTTGGCGAATTTTCTCAATTTCCGATCGCACAGCTTTAATAAATGGTACTGTTGCTTCTGAACGAGTTTGTCCACCTGCGATAAACATGCCGGGATAGTCATGGCGGGGACTCCAAACACCGTAGACAGAGTAAGCTAACCCTTGACGCGATCGCACTTCGTTAAATAAGCGCCCGCCAAACCCGTTCATCACTTGATTTAACACATCTAATTCTGGATAGTCGGGGCTATTAAATTGTCCGCCTAAATGTCCAATCTGGATCGAACTTTGGGTTAATTGAGGCTGATTTACGACAAATATACCACCTTCTTTGGCTTGTGCTGCGGCTGGTACAGAGACTGTTGCTGGTTTGGCTGTGGGTTGCCAAGTGCCAAATTTTTGCTGAATCAGCGATCGCATTTTTCGAGAATTAAAATCCCCGACTATACCCATAATCATGTTTTGGGGCTGAAAGTATTTCTGGTAAAAAGCCACCAAATCGTCGCGGGAGATATTATCTATGGTGGCGTACTCTATGGTGCGGGCGTAAGGACTTTTATCTCCGTAAATTAGTTTAGCAAACTCGCGACCTGCAATCCCATCTGGGCTATCATTACGACGGGCAATTTGTCCGGCTATTTGTCTTTTGGCTAATTCCAGTTTATCTTGGGCAAAAATAGGTTCTTGCATCACTTCTGCTAAGAGATCTAAAACCATTTCTAAGTCTTCAGAAAGGGCGCTAAAACTGGCATTTCCCGCCGTTGTATCAATGCTTGTTTCTACAGAAGCGGCGCGTTGTTCTAAAATCTGATTAAGTTCGTCACCTGAGTGTTTTGTTGTACCGCCACTCCGCATTACTATTCCGCTTAGTGCTGCTAAACCTACTTTTTCTGAAGGTTCCCAACGATCTCCTGTCCGAACTAGTACTGTACCACTAACTAGGGGTAAGTCGTGGTCTTCCATCAGATATACTACCATACCATTATTTAGTTTGTACCGTTTGTAATCTGGTAGTTTAATTTCTGGTAAGGGAGGGAATGTTAATTCACTATAATGTCTGGGTGTGGTGGCTGCTACTGCGGGAAAATGGGATATCACTATTAGTAGTATTGTGACTATTAATAGTGCTATCCAGCCTGGTGATTTTAGATTTTTCATTTGTTATTGGTTGTTGGTTGTTGGTTGTTGGTTGTTGGTTATTGGTTGTTGGTTGTTGGTTGTTGGTTATTTGTTATTGGTTGTTGGTTGTTGGTTGTTGGTTGTTGGTTAATAAAATAACTCATAACGGTGACAGGCATTTCTCCTGTGCTACAACAATGGGCTTAAGCCCATTGCCCGCAAACAACAAATAACAAACAACAAACAACAAACAACAAACAACTACTCATTTGATAAAATTCGTCCAATGGTGCGATTCTCTGGAGTGAATGTGGCTTGGGAAACTCGTTGAATATCGGCGGTAGTGACGGCATTAATTGCTTCTAATTCGTTGAATAGGTTGCGCCAGTCACCAGTTTTTACTTGATATTCGACTAAGTTTCGCGCCATTCCCATATTGGAATCGAGGGATCTTAATAATCCTGCACGGGCTTGGGTTTTTACTCTGTCTAATTCTTCTTTGGTTACGGGTTCAGTTTTGAGTCGCTCAATTTCACTGTGTAATGCTGTTGCTAATTCGTCCAAGGTATGACCTGGTGCAGTTAGGGCATATAGTAAGATTAAATTGGGATATTTATCGCCGGGGAAACCGCTAGTACCTGTAGCTGAGAGGGCGATTTGTTTCTCTTGCACCAGAGATTTGTAGAGGCGAGAAGTCCGTCCATCACTCAGCAAACTCCCGATAATATCATATACCACACGGTCTTTATCCTTAATAGATGGTCGGTGATATCCTTCTAAATACCAGGGTTGGGATGACAATTTTAATGTGACTTCTTTGGTTTGTTGCTGAGGGGGTTCGACAAGGGTAACTCCTGGTGGGGCGGGTTTGGCTTTGTAGTCTCCAAAGTAAGTTTGAGCTAACTTTTTTACTTCGGCTGGGTTGACATCTCCTACTATGGCGATGGTTAATTTACTGGGTACATAATGGGTTTCAAAAAATTGTTGGACATCGGCGCGGGTGAGGTTTCTAATATCTTCATCGTAGCCAATAACTGGACGACGATAGGGATGAGTTTGAAATGCTTTATCGAGAAATGCTTCAATCATTTTACCGATGGGAGAATTATCGGTACGCATTCGACGCTCTTCTAAGATTACTTGTTGCTCTTTATAAAATTCTCGAAATACAGGATCTAAAAAGCGATCTGATTCTAGAGACATCCACAATTCTAGTTTATTGGCTGGGAAACTGTAGAAATATATGGTAGCATCGGCGCTAGTCTGAGCATTTAAGCCAACGCCACCTGCTTGTTGAACAATTTGACCAAATTCATTCTGATTTACTAAGCTAGCTGCTTGGGCTTCAAGTTTGGTAAACTCTGCTTGTAATTTGGCTACTTCTATTTGATTTTCTGCTTTTTTAGCGGCTTTGATTTGGGTAGATAATTGATCTAATCGATCTAATAAAGGCTTTTCTGCTTTATAGTCTTTAGTACCAATTATAGTTGTACCTTTGAAGGCTAAATGTTCTAAAAAATGTGCTACTCCTGTTTTACCATCTGGCTCATCAGCACCACCGACATCGGTATAGGTAACAAAGGAGACAACGGGTGCTTCATGGCGTTCTAGTACGATAAACTTAAGTCCATTATCTAGGCGAAATTCGGTAATTTGCTGGATAACTCTGTCTAAGTAAGGCTGGATGGATGTGGGGGCATTTGTCTGTGCGAAAGCGATTGAGGGTATAGTCGCCCAAATTGCGATCCCTAGTAGTAGTGATAAAAGGGAGTGGAGAGTGGGGAGTGGAAAGTGGGGGAAAATCAGGGAGATTCGCCTATTTTCTTTCCAAAAGTGCCATCCATTTTGGCTCGACTGAGTTGTCAAATGTTGGTAAAGTAGAATATATCGATTCAATTGAGTCATATTAGGGTAGCAACGAGCAATAGGATCGGAAGTTGAATTATCGATGGTATTGATATTCTAAAACATAGATAGCCCTGCTTTTTAATGGGAATTTAGGGGTATCTTTGCTAGCTAGGGTTGATAATCAGTAGTTTGAATGGACTCCTCACCCCCATTCCATTTCCAAACATCGTTCCTGGTAAATTTGAGCAACTCCATCCATTGGATTAAGGCGCAAGCATTCAGAAAATAATTTGCCAGCTTCCCTAAATCTTTGGAAATTATAATGAGACAAAGCTGCTAAAAATATCTCTTTTGTCACTAACTTACCATCTTTTATTTCTGGTGGATCTGCATCAAATATTTCATATACTATCACTAATTCTGATTTTCCCTTAACCTTGCCCTTTTCAATTAGCCGAAGTGCATAATTATCCGGATTTGTCAAGCGTGACAAGGTTTGGTGAGTAATTAACATCGACACCCCATAAGATTTTGTCAGGGTTTCCACCCGCGAGGCTAAATTGACGGCATCGCTAATTACTGTACTATCCATCCGATTATATCCTCCCACAGTGCCCAACATTAAAGATCCAGTATTGATACCAATACCAATTTTAATGGGGACATAGCCAGCTTTGGCACGATTTTGATTGTATTGTACCAGATGGTGTAGCATGGAAATTCCTGCTTTTACGGCATTATCTGCCTCACCGCTAAACAGTGCCATAATCGCATCGCCAATATATTTATCAATAAATCCCTGATGTTGAGTAATAATAGGTTCCATCTGACTCAGATAGGAATTGATAAATTTGAAGTTTTCCTCTGGAGTCATAATTTCACTCAGGGTAGTGAAGGAGCGAATATCAGAAAATAGCACTGACATCTCTCGCTGCACTTGATCTCCTAATTTAACATCGACAATACTTTCTTTACCCAGAAATTGCAAAAATTGACGGGGGACAAACCGTTCGTAAGCTTTATTTAATTCTGCCATATTATGGTAGAAACGGGCATTTTCAATGGCAATAGCGGCTTGGGCGGATAGGAGATTTAAGATTTCTATACGATCTTGAGTAAAAGCACCTGTAGTTAGGTTATTTTCTAAATAGATAATACCCTCCATTTTACCTCGATCGATCAGAGGAAAGCAGAGGATAGACTTGGGCTGGTTTGCTTTTATGTAGGAATCGTTGCTAAATAAGCCCTCGCGAGTAGCATCATTTAAAACGACACTCTCTAAGGTACGGGCGACATAATTAATTATAGTGGGTGAAAGGCCATCGCAAGTAGCTATCGGAATTGACTGCAATACCTTAACGCAATCTTTCCCCCCATAGCATTCACCCACACCAGGCACTGCTCCTGATGCTTCAATCAGTAATTTTCCTTTGGTTTCCAGGATCAAGAAACCTTTTTGCGCTCCAGCATTTTCAATAATAATCTCCATTAATTTTGCCAGTAATTTATCCAGTACAATTTCCCCAAATAAAGTTTGTGAGGCTTTGATGACTGTTGTCAAATCCAATGTAGAGTCAGGGCTATTTCCTGTTATGGTAGATGACATAGAGATTGGTGCGATCGCTAAACCCATCCCAGAGGATTTCCTATGTAATAATTGAGGATATCTGGTATCTAAATCTTTAACTTTAGCCATTGCACCCCAACGGAGATAACAATAACGAGCATCCTGCATATAGATTTGGGCAATTTTATCTTTACCCTTTTCTAGATAAAACTTGGCTGCAAGTTCATATCCTAGCGCTTCTTCGTTAAGATATTTATTTTCTTTAGCCAGGGCAATAGCTTTATCGTAGTAATCCATTCCCTTAATATCCTTACCAAAAATTCTATACCTTTCTGCCTCTACTAGATAAAATTTATGTAAATGATTCATTGGTGCATGAGCTGCCCATTTCTTCATCTTTTTCTGGTTGGCTTGCACTTTTCTGACAAAGCATTTTTGTTGTAATTTTGGCGAGGAAGGATATAGAGCCAGTATTGCCAGGGAATCATAAAAATGAAACATCGGTACAGTCAGCATTCCTAACCCACCCTCTAAATATTTTTCCGCTATGATAGCATTGTCTCTGGCTAGATTATCCTCGCCAAATAGATAGCACAGCATCAGCTTATAAAAATATAAGTGAAACTTGGCAGTGAGATCTATCTCATCCATTCCGTGAGGCATTATTTTTGAATCATCGTAAGCCTTCCCGATTAAATGGCACGGATTTTCCGACTCTCCCATCAGATTCAAAACTTTTTGCCAATCTATATTAATAGCATGTAGACTTCGTTGTTGCTTTAATTTTCCGATGGCATCGCTGTATTTAGCTATTTCCCTTTCCAGACTGCCTAATTCCTCACCGATAAAATAGGCATAGTTACAGTAAGATATTGCACAATAAGCTGCATATTCTAAATCTCCTGTTTCGATACCAGTTTTATAGTTTTCCAGCAAAGGCTCTAATATTTGCCCCACATGCTCTTGCCAGTTTCTGATAAAAAAGTTAACTAGATATACTGTTCGACATTCTATCTCTTTAGCATTGAACTTATCTAATAAGTGTAAAGCAACCTTGCCAAAATGACAGCCTAATTTAATGTCTCCTAATGCTCCACAAAGAAGCAGTCCATAAGCAGCGTAAGACATCGGTGACAATGAAGTATTTCCATGTTTTATTGACAAACTAACTCTATTTAAAATAGTCAATAAAGATAGGCTTGGATTGACAAAATAAGTAGCAGATCCTAGACTATTGAGAATACGCATTGCTGCTAATTTATCAGGATCTGTCATTTCTTTGAGATGGATTAAGTCATCAATTTGCATCCATAACAAAGCAAACTTTGTCTTAAACAGAGCAAGTAAAATATCTATGTTTTTAGTTTTTTTAGGTAAATTAATACCTAACATTCTCAATGCCGCAAGTCCAGTCACAACAGCTTCTTGTAACTTATTTTGTGCGATGTAAGCATATATTTTTACCTCATAAACTTTCACCTTGTCTAATATAACTTCTGCCCGATCTAGTACCCCTGAAGCTAATTGCTCCATCTCATCAAAGTCACCGCACAAATAAGCAGATTCTGCTGCTTCTACATATAAAGCAAGCGTTGTATCGTACTGTCTCTGCCATCTATCTCCTGCTAACCATTTTAAACCTAACTTTAAGTAAGTAAGAGCAGGTTGATAAGCTGCAGATGCTTTTGCTTTTTTACCAGCAATTAGATTTAACTTTGCTAAATCATCTCGCTCCTCCTGGTTATCGATTAAGTCGATACCAAAATTGAGTTGATTAACAATATCAAATATAGTATCCTCTCGCTGCTCGATTGGAGTATTATTTAAAAGTACCTCTCCGATTTCCACATGTATAACTGCCTTGCCGGGATCGGGAATTAGAGAATAGGCAGCTTGTTGAATGCGATCGTGTACAAACTTATAATAGATTCGGGATTTACTGCCATCATAAGTCCTATTTTCATCCCCACTCCCCACTCCAAAAAACCCACTCACCTCAATCCACTTATAATCATCTCCCACAGGAAAAATCAAACCATCCTCAACGGCTAATTTCAGTTGATTAGCCGTTTCTTTTTGTGAAGTTTCATTGACAATTGATAATGTTCTTAAATCGAATTGACTACCGATACAAGCTGCTAACTTTAAAAGATGCTCCGTTGATTCTGGTAACTTCTGAATATTTGCCGCCATCAACTCAACGACATTATCCGTAATGCCTCTAGCTTGAATTTGCTCTAAATCCCACCACCAAACCCCGTTAGTAAAATCAAAGTTTAATAGCTTCTCAGTATAGAGAGACTTGAGAAATTCATTCATAAAGAAAGGATTCCCCTGAGTTTTCGCTAAAACTAATTCTGCTAATGGTTTTGCCCTTGAATTATTGCAATTAAGAGTATCGGCAATTAAACCAGCGATATGAGTTAAATTTAAAGGTGATAGATAAACAGTATTAACAGTTGCTCCGTATTTTTGAACTTCTGACAAAGTAAGCATTAATGGATGCCCCGAGTTTACCTCATTATCTCGATAGGAGCCAATTAAAAACAGATATTTAGTATCAATATCCATCATGATTAATTGAATTAACTTTAAAGTAGCAGAGTCTGCCCACTGTAAATCATCAATAAATATAACTAAAGGATGCTCCTTTTGACAAAAGACACGGATAAAGTTTTGCCAGACTAAATTAAATCTATTTTGCGACTCACTAGGAGCTAACTTTGGCACATCTGACTGTTTGCCAATAATTAGTTCAACTTCGGGAATAACATCAATAATAATCTGTCCATTTACGCCCAATGCGCCGAGTAGTTTATCTCGCCAGAGCTGTAGTTTTGCTTCGCTTTCCGTTAGGAGTTGTCGCACTAATTCCCGAAAAGCACCCACGAGCGCACTATAGGGAATATTCCGCTGAAATTGGTCAAATTTACCAGCAATAAAATATCCTCTCTCCTGGGTAATGGGTTTATATATTTCCTGTACTAAAGCCGATTTACCAATACCAGAATACCCCGATACGAGCATCATCTCGCTTTTATTTCCCTGACATACTCTATTGAATGCTGTTAATAAATCTTTGATTTCCTCCTCTCTACCATAGAGCTTCTGGGGAATTTGGAATTTGCTAGAAATATCCTGTTCGCCGGGAATAAAATATTCAATTCCCTCACCCGCCTCTAGCTGAATCAAACATAATACCAAATCGTCGCGGATGCCTAAAGCACTTTGGTATCTTTCTTCTGCTGTTTTTGCTAATAGTTTCATTACTATTTCTGAAACTACTAGAGGAATTTCTGGATTGATTTCATGGGGCGGAATTGGTTGTTTAGCAATGTGGCAGTGTACTAACTCCATTGCCTCGGTAGTTGTAAATGGCAATTGGCTGGTTAATAGTTCATAAAAGGTGACTCCGAGGGAATAGAAATCAGTGCGATAATCGATGGTACGATTCATTCTTCCGGTTTGTTCGGGAGAAATATATGCTAATGTTCCTTCTAAGACATTAGGACTTGTCAGTGTGGGATTTTCCCGCGATAATATGGTGGAGATCCCAAAATCAATTATTTTAAGTTGTCCTGTTTCCGGATCGATCGCAATATTGGATGGATTAATATCTTTATGGATAATATTTTCCTGATGGATTTGTCCTAATATTTCCGTAATCTGGATGGTTATGGATAAGAATTTATCTAAATTTAGCGGATATCTTTCTGGCAATATATTTAATGATGTCCCGCCAAAATCTTCCAATATCATCACCAGTGTGTTATGATATTGCTGCAAATCGTAAGCTTTGACAACTCCATCAATCTTGAGATTACGAGTGATTTCATATTCTTGCCGATAACGGATAATTTCCCCAGGGGCAGGGTAATCTTCCTTAAGGAGTTTCAGGATAATTCGCCGCTCATCTTCATTTCTAATTCCTCGATAAACTAGGGAGGTGTCACTTTCATAGATTTGGGCTAAAACGGTGATACCAGAAAGTATAATCATGTTCAGATTTTAACTTTTCACAATAATTAGGACAGAAGTACAACCTGGTATTATTATCTCGTAGCTGCCAGTGAAGTTACAGAAACCGGGTTTCTGCCACCCGTCAAAGTGACTGTGGCAGACAGGGGCGTGCAAATAACTACAATAACGACTGAAACTACCTGATGGCAAGGCTTATATAGCAACCGCCAGAGCGGTTATGACATCCTAATCTACTAAATTTTAACAAGTGGCTTAGAGCTAGTTGTCCTAATCGTCTTCGGGACTGCTATACTACCTAAAATATAAAATATAAAATATAAACAGGCATGAAAGAGGGTATAAATTAGTAAAAAACTGTGAACCTTTTAGCTATTTGGGCAAAAACTGTTGCACAATAACCTACAGCTCGTGTCGTGACTTCAACGTATTCGCCAGAATTCCCTCAGATGGATACGGTTATGGCTTCTAGCGGTGTCCAGTTTTACGATAAATTTGTCCAAAATCCCCCAAGATTATGCTACTAGATACCACCACCAAATGCCGCATCCTCCAAACAGCCCAGCGCCTGTTTGCCCGTCAGGGATATAACGCTACCACAACCCGCGACTTAGCTGCCGAAGCTGGAGTAGCAGAAGGGACTCTATTTCGCCATTTTGAAAATAAAAAAGCGATATTAATTGAATTGGCAACCCAAGGATGGGTGGAGATTCTCACAGATTTACTCACTGAGTTGAGTGAAATGGGTAGTTACAAGGCGGTGGCGCAGGTAATGCGACGACGGATGATGCGGATACGCGAAAATGCTGACATGATGAAGGTTTGCTTTATGGAGGCGCAGTTTCACCCAGACTTGCGCGATCGCATTCAGTCAGAAGTCATTGCTAAAATGAGCGATGTTGCCGAAGCTTTCTTCCAAACAGCAATGGATAATGGCATCTATCGTCCCATGAATCCCAAAATTGTTGCTCAGGTATTCCTGGGTATGTTTGCCGTTGCTGGATTCAGCCATAATACTATCATGGAGCCAGGAGCCTCTATTCAGAACATGCAAGAAATGGCAGAAGGGCTTGCTGATATTTTCTTGAATGGGGTATTAGCCAAAGATTAGAATCAGAAGTTATTTGTTATTTGTTATTTGTTATTTGTTGGTAACCAACAACCAGTGGGAAGTTGGGAGTGAGGAGTGAGGAATGACTAATAAGAAATAACCAACAACCAACAACCAACAACCAACAACCAACAACCAATAACCAATAACTAATAACCAATAACCAAATCTCGTGCTTGTTGAATCCATACTGCAACTCGTGCCATATCAGGGCAAAGATCTCGCCGTTGCATAGTTGCCACCTGCAATCGTAAAATTTGTTGGTGTAATCGGTGAATAGGAGTCTGAGCCAGTTGTTTGACAGAGCCAATCCCCGCATGAAGTAATAACCCACAGTATTGACAACCAATCCCGGGTACGCGAGCTAAATCTGCTAGCGCCACCCATTTGTTAAGATACTGAGGATGAATTTGTAGCCGATTGGCGAGTTTCTCTTTGGATGAGGTATTCCTCGCTGTTTCCAGCAATTTCCCCGTTGTGGTAATACCCCCAAGGCGAAGCTTGGCTAAATCCTCTTCTTTGATTCCAGGCAGTTGCTCGATTGCCCAATCCTTAGCTTGGGTAGCGTTGCGCTCAGTTTTTGGTTTACCAGACATGGGGACACCTCACCAATATATCTCTAAGCTACTCTAGCTAATTTGCGATCGCTTGGTGGTTGCTGGTGATGACTTTTGACTTTTAATTTTTTTGACTAATCCTTGATTATAAAACAATGGACAATAAAAAGCAACTGCGATTAATTATATCATAGTTACAGCTCCTGATTAAGCTGAGTATTTTTGTCTGGCGAAAGTAATTCTTGACGATTATATAAAGTTAAATTTCCCGTTTGTTTATAATTTTTTATGAGATAATAAAAGAGTTGATGAACTTATCGATTTAATTTTAATAGGGTGATAGAGTTATGTTAGATCTTAATTACTGAATTAATCCGATAGCAGCCAATAGAAGCCCATGCAGGTTACTTTCATCACCGTTTGTAGCAGGATTGACCGCACGGAAGGGGAGTGGAACAGCAGATGCCGTATCGGGGTGTGGGG
>NZ_JAMZMM010000240.1 GCF_024178385.1 Limnofasciculus baicalensis BBK-W-15
TTTTGAGTTTTGAGTTTTGAGTTTTGAGTTTTGAGTTTTGAGTTTTGAGTTTTAAGTTTTGAGTTTTAAGTTTTAATTCAAAACTGAGAAATATTCCAGGAAATGGGTAATTTTAGGTTTAGGGGCGAGGCACTGGTATAATCTATAGTGGTAACAAATAACTTTAATTTACTCGTTCTTTCTATGACAGCATTCTTATTCGTAACAGACTTAGATAATACCTTAATAGGCGATGAAAAATCACTAAAAATACTGAATCAGCAACTGAGTCAGCATCGCGAAAACTATGGTACTAAAATAGTTTATGCTACAGGACGATCCCTCTTTTTGTACCGCCAACTTACCACCCAACAGTCACTGTTACCACCAGATGCTCTCATTACTTCAGTCGGAACTGAAATTTACCTTAATCCTGATAACGATATATTTAACTCAGAATGGGCGGAAATTATTACTCCAGGATGGAATCGCCACCAAGTTATCGCTACTGCGGCTAATTTTTCCGAGCTTCTACACCAACCTACCTCAGAACAAGGTCTATTTAAAGTCAGTTATTATCTTACCGAACCACGAGCAGAGGGGGTATTACATCAACTAAAATTAGTTTTACATGAACGGGGTTTAGATGTCAAGCTAATTTACAGTGGTGGCAAAGACTTAGATATTATTCCTCAAAAAGCCGATAAAGGTTTAGCCGTACAATTCTTGCAGCAAAAATGGGGATTTGATGGTACAAATACTGTAGTTTGTGGAGATTCTGGCAATGATATTTCTCTATTTAGCGTAGGAGAATCGCGAGGTATTATTGTTGGCAATGCTAGACCGGAATTGCGCAAATGGCATGAATTAAATCCAAATAATTATCGTTATCTAGCTAAGGGTAAATATGCCAGTGGAATAATTGAAGGCTTGGATCGTTTTGGTTTGATAATATGTTAGTGTGGTTAGGTGAGTAAAGCAAGTAAGATTTGGATTAACGTTGTGAGTTCTTCAGGAATGCGGTATAACTTAAGATCTTGAGTGATGTGGCGACGGGTTCGATCAAATCGTCCAAATTGCCATTCTGTCCCCGTGGTGACAACTCCGTAAAGGATATTTGTTTCTGTTTCTGTCCATTTATCCAAAGCAATTAGTTCGACAGCTAGTTGGGTGAAGCCTTTAATTAAATCTTGGCGTTTGGCTTCGATGATGAGGAGATTTTGGGGGCTAGGAATGTAGTAGTTAAAAGTGCCACGTAGCCAATTACTAACGTTGACAGTATATTCAACGCGCAGTCTTAGATTAAGTTGCCCACAGACTTCTTGCAGAATTGGGGCACAGAGGGCTTCTCTCCGGGCAATCTCGCTGGTAAGTTCAGTAATCCGAATATTTCGATGAATTTGTCGGGAGAGGAATTCCAGGTCAATCTCTGAAGGCTTTTGGGGAAGTGTCAGAATCTGTTAATCAATTGTACAGTCAAGATCTGCCAAGATCTCTTCAATCCCATAGAGCATATCAAAATATTTGGCAAAAGTATAGGTTTCGTTAGGATCAAGAACTTTTGGCTTCCTCGTCATCAGCCTGTCTACCTCCTTGGGTTTTATTATCAATAATAACAAATTCAACGATAGCACAGGATTATATCTAATTATAATAATATACTCAATTTACTTTTCTTTAACCAATAACCAACAACCAACAACCAACAACCAATGATTAATTATCTCAAAGGAACAGTCGCCAACATTCACAAAAGCACAGGTAATCGCGTTACTCTAATTTTAGAAGTAAACCAAATTGGCTATGAGTTACAAATTCCCCGCAGTTTATCAGAAAAACTATCGATAGACTCAAAAGAATCAGTCCAAATTTTCACTCATTTCCAAATCAGAGAAGATCAACAGATACTCTACGGCTTTGCCTCGGGAGATGAAAGAGATTTATTTCGACAATTAGTAAGTGTAAGTGGTATTGGAGCGCAACTTGCGATCGCACTCATCGATACCCTCGGCTTACCAAACTTAGTCCAAGCTATTGTTACAGGTAATATCCGCGCCCTATCCAAAACACCTGGTGTTGGCACTAAAACCGCCGAAAGAATAGCCCTAGAATTAAAAACAAAACTAGCTGAATGGGGTAATATTTATGGATTAGACATAGCCCACGATGTAACTGAATCTTCACCAACTATTACCAGAGCTTTGCCAGGTATTATCGAAGATGTCGAGATGACACTACTAGCTTTAGGTTATGAAAACCAGGAAATTACTCAAGCAATAAACTCTATTAGTAAAGACGAAATATTGACAAAAAGCAAAAACCCGGAAGATTGGATTAGAAGTGCGATCGCATGGTTAAGTAAATAATCCCCTCTACACCTATCCCACCAGAAAATTACCTAATCCCTCTCTTCTCTTCCTTCGTGTCTTAGTGTCTTTGTGTTTAAATAATAATCTTGATCGTAGGTTGATTTGAGGGACTGAGTTAGATGTAGGTTGGGTTTTGTTCCTCTGAATTTTTATTTTTTCATTTCATTAGCTGACATCCTTCTCTACTAAAATATGTTCAATTCTAGTTACCATTTGCTTGAGTTTTAGAGGCTTTGAGAGATACTCATTTGCCCCAGCTTCTAGACATTTTTCTCGATCTCCTGTCATGGCTAATGCTGTCAAAGCAATGATGGGAATATTTAGTAATTTGCGATCGCAGCGAATCTGCCTAATTGCTTCTAAACCATCTATTCCCGGCATCTGGATATCCATTAAAATTAAGTCAGGAAGATTTAATTTAGTCAGGTTGATTGCCTCCTGACCATTTTTTGCTAAGACAATCCGATATCCTTTTGCCTCTAAGTAATTACAAATCGTACTAATATTAACTTCATCATCTTCTGCTAACAGAATTAGTGGCGATGTTTTAGTAAATCTTTCTATGTAATCTTGCTCTAAAGATCCTGGTACTGCACTCACCAATTCAGGAGATTGAATTACTAAATCTTGATATGGTAAATTGATTGTAAAACAACTACCCGCACCCACTTCACTCGTCACCCCTACCTTGCCACCATGAAGTTCAACCATTCGCTTGACGAGGGAAAGTCCCAAGCCTGTTCCCGCATATTGACGGTTTAATGCACCATCAATTTGGATAAAGGGCTTAAACAGTTTTCTGAGATTTTCTGGGGCGATACCGATACCTGTATCACTCACTGCAATTTTAATTGAACTTAGTGTTGTTTGGGAGGATAGGGGAGAAAATACTGTGTTACTTTCCACATCTGTCTTACTAAATATATTTAATTGTCCCCCTATTGCTTGTTCGATGGTTACATCTAATGTAATCCGCCCACCTGCTGGTGTAAATTTAACCGCATTACTGAGGAGGTTAATTAAAACTTGTTGAATGCGCCGTTCATCCAGGCTCAATTTTGGCAGATTAGATGGAATATTGACCTCAAGCTGAATGCTTTTTTTCAAAGATTGCTGCTTGATAAAGGAAATACTAGACTGACAAACTTGATTAATTGCTGTTGGTGTGCGACGGAGTTCTATCTGTCCAGCTTCAATTTTTCCTAAATCGAGGATATCATTGATTAATTCCAGAAGATGCTCACCGCTACTTCTAATAATCTGCAAAGCCTCTCGCTGTTCTGAATTAATAGCTCCAAACACATTTTCTTCCAATCCCTCAGTCATGCCAAGAATCCCATTGAGAGGGGTACGAAGTTCGTGGCTCATGTTGGCGAGAAATTCATCTTTAAGCCGTGTAGCACGAGCAAGTTCTTCGTTATAAATAGCAAGTTTTTGGTTAGTTTCTGTAAGTATTGTTTCTGCTTCTTTGCGCTCAGTAATATCGCGAAAGTACCAAATTCTACCATAATTATCTCCCAGGGGCGAGCGGACACTTGCAGAGTAGTAATCAAAAATATGTCCGTCTTTTAAAAGTAATTCGCCCTGACCAATTTCGGTGGGATTTTGATATAAATACTCTAGCCGATTCAGTAATCGATCGGGATCTTCTAAATTGCTAATAAACCATTCCATTAATTGACGATCGTTGCCAGTTTCTACCATTCCTATGGGAATATGCCATAGCTCACAAATACGCTGATTATAAGATACAATTTTACGATTTTCGTCAACAATTGAGATCCCATCAATAGAAGCTTCTTGCTGTGCTTTTAATATGGCATTCTGGCGATGTAATTCTCTGGTATTCTCCTGAATTTTGCTAGCCATACGATCGAAAGCAACAGATATTTGAGTGAGTTCATCAGAACCCGATAATCCGGCGCGGACATTTAGATTTCCCTCAGCTAAACTGTTGCTAGCAGAAACTAAGCGAGAAACTCTGCGGGTGAGGGTGATTTCAAAGAAAAACCATAAGCCCAAGCAAAATACTATCAACGTGCCATTGAATACCAAGGATCGCTTTAACGCATCGTTATAGGCTTCTTGTTTGGCTCGTGTCAAATCGTATTCTATAAACAGAATACCAACCCTTGAGGGACGAATCTCGTTTGGCAGAGCTTGTAAAAGGACAGGATAGATAGCAATCAGATTTTTTCTATCTTTAGATATCGCTACATTTCCTGCAAGTTTCCCTCGCACATCACTAAAGATGGGAGCATAAGGAGCAGCGGCAGTTTTATTAATCGGAACATACCGCATTTCATAATGGTTTGATAGGAGCACACTGTCTCCCTCATCAAATAGTAATACCAAGCTTAGATTTGAGTCGCTACCCAACTGGCTAATAGCAACCTCCGCCTGTTCTATATCAGATCTGCGATACAAATAATCTAATATCCTGGATGTTTGACTTGCTGAAATCTGAACATAACTCTTTGTATTTGTTTCGGTTTTTTTGTAAGTTTCAGCAACTTCTTTGTTAAAAGATACTAGTCCTAACAAACTACCACACAATATTAAAATTGTAGGTATTGAAAATCTGAGAGGAAAGGGGAAACGTTCCATTAAAGGCGTTTTGGGGTTTATAGTTTGGCATTTTTGATAAACCGATCGTCAAGAATGGTCGAGGGGTTAATTGCTTTTGGCAATAACTTGTTTTCTATCATTACTTTCATAAGTCGTCTCATCCCATTGATCAATGAAGGATCGCTTTGATCTAGTAAATGCTGATTTTCCTGTAAGTTGGGTTGGCGTAAGCCTTTAAAGGCATTAAGAATTTGCTCTGGCGTTACTTTGGTGCGTGGTGCAATACGATTTGCTGCATCTTGGGGATTCTTTTCCAAATAAGCTAAAGCGCGAAAGCGACCATTTACTAAAGCTTGTACAATATCAGGAGAGTTGGCAATCGTATCTGTTCGAATGACAAGAGTATCGACAATCTCTCCGGGAATCTGGCTACTGTCAAATAGAAGCTTGGCTCCTGCTTCTAATAATTTTACTCTAGGATGGCCAAAGGTGACAACTGCATCCACTTTTCCTTCTTTATAAGCGCGTTCATGTTCCGTCAGCTCCAGGGAAACTATTTGGATATCTTGAGGAGACATCCCATTTTTTTCTAACGCCCGTGCGATAAAAAAACCTCCCAGAGCTGTTGCTTCGACTCCGACTTGTTTCCCTTTCAAATCTTTGATGCTAGAAAATTCTGGTTTGCCTAGAATCACGTCGCCACCATGAGAAATATCCATAATCGCAATAATCCGAATATTTTCTTGAGTTGCTGCCAGAACTAAAGCTTGATCGATTGATAATCCTGCACCTTCTATTTCACCATTGCGGAATGCTCTAACTTCTTCTGTTCCTGAAGGATAATCAACTAAACGTATCAGTTTTCCATCATAATATCCCAGATGGCGAGACAGATATAAAGTTTCATATCCAGGCCAGAGATTACTCCCAATCCGTAATTGTCTAGGTGTTTGACTGGGACAGCTAACTAGAGCAATGGCTAAAATTCCAGCAATAATGGCAAACATTAAATACTCACCAAGTCTTACTGGCAAAATTTTTATCTTTTTTATGACAATCCTTTGCCAGTAATATAGTGCCTTGGTAAAATTTTTCATATTCTTTTACAGAAGATAGCTTGACATTAGTTGTTTTTATCTAAAGCAGGGATTCGACATCTTCAAAAATAGATGTCTATTAAAGGATGCTGATTGGCTGACTCCTCCCCTCTATAAAGATTTTTCCCGATCTTCTGTCATTACTAACGCTGTCAAGGGAATGATGGGAATATTTACTAGTTGAGGCTACAGAATACCTGCACAATTTCCCCCCGGCGACATCACCGGGTTTTGGCGATGGAAAGAGCAATTACCTATTCCAGCAACCAATAACAAATAACAAACAATTAATAACCAAAAACAAACATTATCGTTTCAAAGCTAGCGCGATCGCCGATTCTAATTCTTCCTTACTTAAATTCGTAAGAATAAATACTTCTTGATAAGTTTTTCCAGATCTAGCAATAAGTTTAAATCCGCCCCGAATCGGGACGGACACTTTTAATAGCAATTGGGGACTGTGACTTTTTGCACGTCCAATCACAGCGGGTGTAATAGTTTGAATCCCACTATACCCTGTCATTCGTTCGAGAATAGGAATCAAACCCGGAATATGGGTTGAGTGATTCCAAACCAATCTACCGCCGTTGGACTTGCTCATCTCTCTTCCCCCGTGGAGACCGCCGTTATCATCAGCGCGGTTCTGCCGAACCACAGGTGAGTACCGCGCATTGATTTAACGGCGGTCGGAAACGGGGGATATTTTATTCGACTCAATGTCCCTAAAATATCAAAATCAGTATCCATAGTTATAGCCATCCTTTTGATGAATTTGTTGACAATATTTGTAGCTGATTCCTTGAATTAATCCCTGTTTTGCCAAAATGTTAAAGCTACCAGTTGATCGCACGGCAACTTTCCCCGTATAAGTTCCAATCTTTTTTCCAGAAATTACGACTGCTTTGACGATATCACCCGTTTGAAACCCTTTGACAAACTTAAACTGAGGAACATATCGAAAGGGAAAGCCAAACTTGTCAGTGCGGCACATTTGCCTTGAGCCGTGACCTATCGCTTTGATGTTTAAAGGTTGATCTGCTAGTACAGAAATTCCCAGTGTTTCACCGACACAAGCCGCATCAAAGAAGTGAGTTTTTGGTAAGCATAGCCGTGTCCGATTGAACTTGGTTAGTCCACCTGACCCTGTATTAATCTCTAAGTTTGTAGCTTTTAATCTGTTAAACAGCGCCCACCGTGTTGAGTTAACCGCTGCTGCATCTTTTAGCGGACGTTTAGCTTGAGCCTTAATTTGCTTTAAGACATCAGGCTTCTTTTTCAAGAAAACCTCAATATCCTGAGATCCTTTCTTGATATTGCAAGGTTCGCAAGCCAGACAGAGATTGGAAATTCGGTTTGTACCGCCTTTGGCTTTGGGGTGAATGTGTTCAATTTGTAAGCGCCTTGACTCTAGTGACAACTTGATTGTTTGACCGCGATGTGTCAATTCTGCCACCCAAATAAGATGGCAACCAGAAAGTATCGCTAGTCCCGTAACTTTAGAGCCAGGATCGATCTTCAGTGTTAATGATCCTGGTACATCAACTATCTCCTTATTCAGAATGATTGTGAATGGATACAACCTGAACACTTTAGCCTTGCCAACAGTTAATAGCTTACGTGCTAAAGACGGTTTGCATGGTGTTAAAGGCTTACGGTTGGTATCAAGAACAAAGACGTAATTGGGGTTAGACATTGTTGTGTCTCTTCAATTTCTTGTTACGTTAGCTTTGACAATGTTAGAAGTCGGTACTTTCTCTTAAGCACTGGCTTAACCCTTTTAAACCTGTTTAACTCAAGAGTTTTAGAGCTACGGACTAGCTACGCATCCGTAGGTAAGAACTTAAACGCTTGCTTCTAACGTAGGCATTTCTGCCTGAGTCTGGTCAACTACGGCTGTATTTCAAGCCCCTGTTATAGTCGGTACTCCGATTTAACGGCGGGTTGTTGACCAGGTTATGCTGTTTCTATGGGAGCCATGGTTAAGCCAGCACGACTAAGTTGTTGGTGGTATAGCTCTGCTTGTTCCTGCGGTCCGGCCCAAACAATCGCTTGTCCCTCAAAATGAACCTGATTCGTAAGTTCCCAGGCGCGATCGCTCGTCATTGCCGGGATATACTTGACCAAACAGTCGTGAACATGCTGAAAGGTGTTAAAGTCATCGTCAAGAACAATCACCTTATAGTTAGGATAAGGCTTCCGTGTAACTTGCCGCGATTTTTCAGGAGCTTGAATGGACGCAGCGGATACCGCTCTTAGAGCTGCCGAAATTACCATAGTACTCAGTTGCTGACCAAACATTAAAATAATCTGCACTTCATTCTAGTTTACCTTCCTTCGCCAAGGGAATGTAAAGCAATGTCTGGAGAATTATTCTTCTATCTTTTTCTCACTCACCTCTTTAGTCGCGGAACCTTTTGATTTAGCTGATTGACTTTTACTCTTTGTCTTCTTCCTCCTCACCCCCGTAACTGCCTCTCGAATTGACTCCAGATTTTCTCGACTTGCCCACTGACTAGCGGGTGTGACTCTGTACTCGTCGGTGCGCCCTGTTCGCTTCTCCTGAGTTAGAAAACCTGCCTCACAAAGAAACTTCAACGAATACTGAGCGCGGCGAACACTCATCTTACAGATTTCGGCTGTCTTGCTGAGACTAGCGAAGTACTTACCATCAAGCTTTCCTCCGGTCCGGCGAACAGCATGAGCATAAATCCGAAACTCGTAGGGATCTAAGCCATACTCATCAAGCAGATTGTGAACGAACATCACTGAACTAGGGAGTTGTCGGTCCTTTGCGTCTGGAGCTTCTTTTTCCTTGACTGATGAGTCTTTCTCGATTGACATATAGTTGCTCTACCTCTAAATTTTGCGATCGGACAAGAAATATTGTCCGATCTATCGCATGAATTAAACTTTGATACTTTACCCCCTGCATTATTATACACTACCCCTGCACTACCTGCCGTAGCCCTGGTATATCTTTAAGATATTACTTTTAAGTTAATATTTATGGTATATTTTAGGCTGATTCAACGCGGAAAGTAGTCATAAGTATTGATAACGTTACTTTATAGGGTATTTGGTTGAACCGATTCAACGCGAACTCAGGTTTATAAGTATTCATGCGTTCATGCACAAGATACTGGCTAGTTAAGTGATAATCAAGCATAATAACAAAAGAGGCCAACCAATATTAATGGTTAACCTCTTTTACAAAGAATATTGGGGATGAGGACGGCTTGCCGGAAAGCGTATCCGTCCTTTTCGCTCAATCAAAATTTATCTCCACCTATTGGGTGGAAGTTTTTATCATCATGAATAACCATCATACCTCAATGCCTCCAAAAGGCAAACCAGACGAAGGCAAGAAGACCTTGCCACCGGGAATAATCTCAAAGATTATCCCATTGACACTCCCCGGTCTAAAGACACGGGGATTCTTAAGACATCGAGCGCCTTAATATCCTGATAAATCAGGTTAAGAGGCTCATTACCTTTGCCACAAGGGCGTAATGATATCTCCACAAGGTTGTTTCGG
>NZ_JAMZMM010000675.1 GCF_024178385.1 Limnofasciculus baicalensis BBK-W-15
TTTGACACTCCCCGGTCTGAAGACACGGGGATTCTTAAGACCACAATTTGAGTCTTAAAGGCGCTGACAAATCACCTCTACTGATTCCGCTTAGATCAAGTCCAAACATCATCGCTACTTTTCTGCCAATATTTGCAGCGCCGTTGCAATCTGCGTTAATCAGCCATCCTTGAGCCGTCCGGTACAGACCTCGCTTAACTCGTTTACCACTTGCTTGCCACCCTATCTCCTGCGGAGACGCTTCGCGAACGGGTTTTGCACCGAATGTAGGTAGCGAATCATTATCGACAAACGAAGCTTTAGACGAATACGATTCTTCCGTCTCCACAAATTTGATACCGTACTGCTCACAGAGTTGGGCAATTCTGTCTTTCAGTCTACCTGTGGGAATCTGTACAAACTTTTGGTTAGTTTTGCTTCCCATATTGGCAGAATCTTTCTGACCCTTGTTCCAGCCAAAAATAACTGTACCAATTTGGTTGTCTAAGCAATGTTTAATTACTTTTCTTGCAGCTTTGTTGATGGCATCTCGCATTTGTCGATTGCGTCTTTCGGACAAGCTTGCAAGTCGCTTAGACCAGTAGCCGTTAGCCTTTCCTTCCATCAAAAAAGCAACCCGTTTGTTGTATCCCTGATTGATAGATTTAAGATGCTTGCCATCAACGATAAAGCTAGTGCCAGTATTGCTTACGCAGGTTAGCCAGTTATCCACCCCGTGGTCAATTGACAAGCATTTAGCGAGGTTGACCTCTGCCTGAATGTTAACGGTTTTATAAACCAACTCCAGATAGAAGCAACCGTTACGGGGAAGAATCCGATACTCTCGAATTGTTTTGAAATCAAGGTTAGATGGCATTGGCAAGAAAAAAGAATCCAGTCCAAACCATGCTTTAACTTTACTCCCTAGCGGAAATCTGAGCATTCCATCTTTGAGCTTTACAGACCGTCCTGTAAACGTTACAAGTGCCATCCCACCTTGGCGGTATTTAGGCAATTTAGGACGCTGTGTAACCGTCCCTTTCTTAACGCCTTTCAGTAGTCCCAAAAAAGACTTAAAGGACTCTGCCACACCCGTTAGGATTTGTTGAGCAGTATCCGAGTAGAACGCTTGATAATGTAAATTCTGATTCTCAGTCCCTAAGACTTTGTGCAACTCAGCACGATTCGGAATTCTGCCAGTTTTGAAATACAACTGACGAGAATAGTAAATGCCGCAATTAGATAACTTTGAAGATTCAGAACAAAGAAATTCTAATACCGCCTTTAAGTCTTTATCTGGACTAATTAGAGTCTGTTGACAACCAAACATTTATTTAACCTCCTCTACTATAATAATACCATATTATTGCTCTGCGTTTAACTATGGCAACTAAAAAACATCCCATTCCTGCTTACCTAGATGAGTTTGAAAAACTGACTGCCATTGCGGCTAAATGGGGATGTAGTTTATCAGCGGCAATTAAGCGACTCATTAGAGAAAAAAGCGAATAAAAAGCCGCCCTAGAAGGACGGGGCTTCAGACCCAATTTTTTGGTGA
>NZ_JAMZMM010000241.1:0-8064 GCF_024178385.1 Limnofasciculus baicalensis BBK-W-15
CCCCACACCCCATTCCCCGGAATAGTTCTCAGTTTTGAATTAAAACTCAAAACTTAAAACTCAAAACTTAAAACTCAAAACTGTCTTCCCCACTCCTCCGTAAGGTTTTAGATGAAATACTCGATCGCACAAACAATTACAATCGCTGGATTGGGTTTAGCTGGGCTGTTAGTCTTAAGCGTGACAGTCTTCTGTTATTGGAGTTGGGCAGAATATGGGAGGGAGCCAACTCCCCTATTATGGATTGCGATCGCTAATAGTATCGCCACGATTTTACTCGGTGGGGTGATTTCTCTAGTAATGAGATTGCACTTTAGGGCGCATCAAACAGAAGAAGCACTTTTTAGATCGAATCAGGAGCTAGAAACTAGAGTAGCAGAAAGGACGGCAGCATTAAAGAATGCTAATCACGAATTAGTGGCAGAAATTGTTGAGTGTAAGCAAATAGAAGATGCCCTGAAAATTAGTGAACAACGCTTTCGTGTGGCGCTGCAAAATTCGCCAACTGTTGTCTTTACTCAAGACTGCGAATTGCGTTACACATGGATTAGTCTGGGTGCTTTTGGCAGAGATTCTCAGCTAATTGTCGGTAAATCAGACGCTGAAATCATGCCACCTGAAGATGCAGAAAAGATTACAATTATCAAGGGCAAAGTCTTAGCAACGGGAGAGGGAGTACGCCAAGAAATTTGTGTGACTATTAACAGAGCAATTCAGTATTGGGATCTTCATATAGAGCCGCTGTTTGGAGCAGCAGGAGAAATTTTCGGTATTACGGGTGCAGCGACTAATATTACTGAATTGCGTACTCAGACACAACTGTTACAAGCCATCTTTTATGAATCACTAGATTCGATCGCGATCGCAGATAATTGGGGTAATTATATAGAAGTCAATCCTGCCGCCTGCAAGTTATTTGGTTTTTCTGCTGATGAACTTCTCTTCAAGCATATTGCAGATTTTATGCCACCAAACTTCGATTTTGAAGCAGCTTGGCAAACCTTCCAAGAAAAAGGACAGTTAACAGAGGAAATCCAGATAGTACTTCCAGATGGTACGGTACGAGATATTGAATTTGCGGCGAAAACCAATGTTTTACCCGGTCAACATTTATCAATTATTCGCGATATCACAGAGCGTAATGAAAGAGCTAAAGCACTACGTCAGAGTGAGTCACGTTTTCGGCACTTAGCAGAAAGTCTCAATCTAATTCCTTGGGAAGCTGACTTAATTACCTTAGAATTCACTTATATCGGACCGCAAGCTGTCAGACTTCTTGGTTATCCTCTAACAGAATGGTATGGAAATCCTCAGTTTTGGGTTAACTGTATTCATCCCGACGATCGTAATTGGGCTGTCTCTTATTGTCGCCAACAGTCTTTTATTGGAGAAAACCATGAATTTGAGTATCGGATGGTGGCAGCAGATGGGCGGATTATTTGGGTTCGCGACATCGTTCATATCTCCAGAGGTGAGGGTAATTCTGGCAAATTGCGAGGGGTGTTTGTAGACATTACCGAAAGCAAACAATTGGCAGCAGATCTAGCAGCAAGTGAGCAATTATACCGCACCATGACTCGTAATTTTCCTAACGGTGCAGTTGCCTTATTCGATCCAGATTTACGCTACACTATTGCCGATGGGAAAGGATTAGCAGAGGTTGGTCTTTCTAAAAATTTATTAGAAGGTAAAACTATTTGGCAAGTTTTCCCGACTGAAATCTGTGAAATACTGGAACCCTATTATCGAAAAGCATTTCATGGTATAAGTACTGTGTTTGAACTTGCTTATAGCGATCGAATTGACTTCGTGTATATTCTGCCAATAGCGAACGAATTAGGAGAAATATTTGCTGGCATGATGATGAGCCAAGATATCAGCGATCGCAAACGAGCGGAACTTGCTTTACTTGAAGAACGCAACTTTATTTCAGCTATTTTTGATGCTGCCAATGCTTTAATTTTAGTTCTTGATTTCCAAGGTAGAATTGTCCGCTTCAATCGGGCTTGTGAGGAATTAACCGGATATGCTTTTCCTGAAGTTAGGGATAAATACTTTTGGGATCTATTCCTACTTCCAGAGGAATTAGAAGCAGTGCAAGCCGTTTTCCGAGAACTCCAATCAGGTGAATTGTACAACCAACATGACAATTACTGGGTGATGAGAGATGGTACTCGCCGACTAATTTCTTGGTCGAATAGAATTCTTCTGGATACAGATGGTACAGTCAAATATATTATTGCTATTGGTATTGATATCACCGAACGGAAGCAAGCGGAACAAATACGTCGGCAATTAGAACGAGAACAAGAACTATCTCAACTGAGACTCCGCTTTTTTACTCTTGCTTCCCATGAGTTTCGCACTCCCCTAAGCACTGTTTTAGGAGCTGCCCAAACCCTCCTATTGTTTGCTGATGAATGGCCCAAAGAGCAAATTCAGAGGAGTCTCTCCCGCATTGAATTAGCCGCTCAACGGATGAGGCAACTTCTCAATGATATTCTGACAATCAATCGAGCCGAGACAGGTAAATTAGAATTCACTCCAATCCTCCTAGATGTCCGTAAATTTTGCCAGAATCTTATCAAAGAAATACAATTAAAAACGGCTTATCAATACCGAATCTATTTTCGGGAAGAATTGCTGGAAAAAAATCTATATTTAGATTTGCAATTATTGCGCAATATCCTTGTTGATTTACTTAATAATGCGATAAAATATTCTAATGAAGGAGCAGAAGTTACTTTAGAATTAACTGGTACTAACAAAGAAATAATCTTCAAAATAATCGACAAAGGAATTGGTATTCCCCCATCAGATATCCCTCACCTGTTTGAGGCATTCTATCGGGGGGCAAATGTTGAGGGTATTCCGGGTTCCGGATTAGGGCTAACCGTGGTTAAAAATTGCGTAGACGTACATGGCGGTAGTATTGCGGTGACTAGTCAAGTTGGGCTGGGGACAACAGTAACAGTTGTCTTCCCAGGTGTGAGGTGTGAGGTGTGAAAGAAAATGCTAGAATATTCCTTCCATCCTCTCGCCTCTTCCCAGCCTCTAACCTCTAACCTCTAACCTCTTCCTAACATGAGCGATAAAAGTGACAGTTACAAAGTTATTAGCGATAATCGGGAAGTCCGTTTTCGCTATGAAATTTTAGAAACCTACGAGGCGGGGATTGAGTTAAAAGGCACAGAGGTGAAATCCATCCGCGAGGGTAAGGTGAATTTGCGAGATGGGTATGCCCTGATTCGCGATGGGCAAGCCTGGTTATTAAATGTCCATATCTCCCCCTATCAAAAAAGCGCCGATTATTTCAATCACGATCCCCGCCGTACCCGCCGCCTCCTCCTCCACAAACAAGAAATCCGCAAACTAATTGGTAAAGTGGAACAACAGGGTTTAACCCTAGTGCCATTGAAAATGTATTTTAAAAAAGGCTTTGTTAAAATTACAATTGCTTTGGGTAAGGGGAAAAAGATTCATGATAAACGAGAAACCATCAAAAAACGTGAGGATCAACGAGAAATGTCCCGGGCAATGAAACAGTATTAAATAATAAAGTATAGTTTCCCTTCTTCAAGAATTAGGGACTATAAATGATCGAGGATAAAAGCCAAAACAATTATGATAGAGGAGATCGATCTTTGTCTTTAAAATATATCCAACTTCTACCTACAAACGGAAAACCACCAACCCATTTAATGATTTGCTTGCATGGGTGGGGCGCAAATTTACACGATTTAGCCCCCTTAGCAGAAGCAATGAATCTGCCAAACTTCCAGTTTTTATTTCCCGATGCCCCTTTTCCTCATCCTCACGTACCTGGAGGGAAAATGTGGTACGACTTGGAAAGTCAGGATTATCAGGGATTAGCAGAAAGTCGGCAGATGCTAATCGATTGGTTAAACTCTCTAGAAGAGACTACTGGAATTGCGCGATCGCACACTATTTTAAGTGGATTTTCCCAAGGTGGCGCGATGACTTTGGATGTCGGAGTAACCTTGCCCCTCGCTGGCTTAGTATCTATGAGTGGCTATTTACATTCAAAACTTCAACCTATTCCCAAAGAATCCTTACCACCTATTTCCATTCTACATGGCAAACACGATCCAATTGTCCCCATTGCTGCGGCGCAAAAAGCTAGGGATACCTTAACCGCTTTGGGAATAGATGTGAAATATCAAGAATTTAATATGGCACATGAAATTAAACCAGAAGTCTTGACTGTAGTACGAAATTTTGTCTTGGATGCTGTTCACGATTACCCTGCCTAAAACACCAATTCACTAATCCCAACTCCTGCCCGTTGTCATTTGAGGAGCAATCCCCCTCGACATTCAAGTCAATATCCACTAGACATGTATAATATATAGATTATATACTACACTGCAGAGCGGCGATTTAGAGAATATTTGGTAGAAACTAAAGGGGGTGAGCTGATATGACAGTTTATAAAACTTACAAAGAAGTAAGAAATGGCTTCTCTCCAGAGGCTCAAGCACGTATTACCGCTGGAGCCAACAAGATTAGAGAACAACTCAAAATTCTCCGTACTCTTCGAGAAGTAGCAGGCATCTCACAAGAAGAATTAGCAGAGCGACTTGATGTCAAGCATCCCGATATTTCACAACTGGAAGAAAGAGAAGAGATCGCACTCAATACGCTGGTAGAAGTCGTCGTGGCTTTAGGTGGTTCCCTGGATATTACTATCAACTTCCCTGAGAAAGCTCCCATATCCTTTTCTCGGATAGAAACAATCCTGTCTCCTCCATTCACAGACAAAAAAAACAACCTCGATCGACCAACAAACCTCTAACATCAAGTTGCAGTCAAAGTTGACTTCTTTGCAAACCTTGGCGCTAACCTTCCTCGGTGGTGTAGCATAGAAGTTAGGTTAAATAATTTTCTATCCCGATGAGAAATCGTGTCAAATCCCAAAAAGGTTATTAGCCCTCCTTTGGATTATTAGCCCATAGTAGCTGAAACGACGCAATCTCGTCAAGTATTGAGAATTAATCTTAATAAATTTAACGAAGTTAAGCCACTTTCAGCCTTCGAGGATTTATTACGTTATGTAAATTACTTTGTTTTTGAGGGAGAGGGGTTGAGGAGGGCTATCCACTACCCGCATCTTTCCTACTCCCCTCTCCCTGGAAGACAACCTTCGTGTCTTTGTGTCTTTGTGGTTAAATAATGGAGTATTTTGACAACGGGAAGGGAGAAGGAAATAGCTTCTCGCCCCTACAAATCCCATTTTCAACCCACTAACCACACTAAAATCTGCTTCGCCATTCCTCTCTCGCCAGATTTGTAAGAAAGGAAACCTAATAATATGCGACACAAAATCCAACGCCGAATACTTGGTAAAAATAAACGTAATAACAGTTGCAATCCCACTTGCAATAGCCACGTCATCACCACAGCAAGCAAAAACATCCAGGGATGATTTAGTAATTCTGATCCAAACAACATCACCATTGCCGCCATCAGTATTAATGGTATTGTCCAAGATAGAATAGTTACAAATAGATTTAACCTTACTAATGAACCTATCCGCAACTGAGTTAGTAATTGTTCAATTAACCAATAGTGAGAAGCAGCAATTTGGCGATAAAAATGGGGATTTTCCAGGCAGTCTCGCTGAATCTGCTGCATAATATCCCCATCCAGAGAAATCACAGTCCGGATTAGGGCTTCTTTTGATTTTCCTGTACCATAATAAGTGCAAAAAGTCAAGCCAGATTGAAAAGGATTTTCCCCATCAATTAGGGTGTAATGGCGCAAATCAGCGAGGAATTCCGGGGAAATTTCTAGACGGCGACTCGTTTCTTGGGCGTATTGTATTTGGAGGAGAAGATCTTTATCTAAATTAAAGCGAATACCGTGAAACAGGATACGGGAAGGAGAAATTCGTTCTCTTTCCATAGCGATGTACCCTTCTAAATTCAGAGTTTTTACCAGAGAAACCCCCTGAAACTGCTGCTGTAAACGATGATGTGGCACAAGAGAAACTGTTTATTGTGATGAACCCCGTTGCAGCGTTACCTGCAATAAACCAATAATAAACTCCAATAGTCCCCGCCACTGCTTTTCGCTAGCCATCACCCCATCTCGGTGCAATTCCAGAAGCACTTCCCGCTGAGGATGGTGAAATAAATCTTGAGAGTAGCGGTTAATCACATCGCCATCAAGCTGAATTATAGTTTGGGCATAGATTGTATCAGTAATTATTCCACGATCGAGTTGGTTTTCTGGATTTGACAATAATTTCTGATTGCGACAATCTAATCCAGTTTTCACTTCAGCCATTTTCCGCAAACAGCGTAAGAAACGGCAGTTAGTGAGAAGTCGTTGCGCCTTAAAAATGTCTTCATGATTTTTGGGATGAATTGGGTTAGGTAATCGGGTGGGGGTTTTGGGAAATCCGGCGCTAGGATTGTTGAGAAACTTAGGATCAAAAAAATCAGAGTTGGGATTAGTTAGGAGTAAGCTATATTCTTGTTCCAAGTTTATCCGTAAATCCAGATAGCGATCGCGCAGAGACTCATGAATTCCCTCCTCTTCCAGATAATCGGGAGATATCGGATAAATTGAGCGATAGGTTTCCCAAGCACTAAACTTGTCTCCACTAATGGAATCCACCACCATAGTGTTAACTTCTAACGCCGTGATGTCGAGTAAAACTTCATCCAAGGATTGGAAGAATCGATCGAGGTTTTTACCCAAATTCGGAGGAGCTTTTTTGCTCTGTGAAATGGCTAGATTTGCACTTTCTGATTTATGTCGCTTTTCACTCACTGCACTCAACCCCTCTCACTAATTTTTCGGCTTAAAAAAGTAACTGGGAGGGGAAGGTGGTGGCTCTCGTTTGCCAGTATCATTGACATCTTCATCCCAATCCTCCTCATCATCCTCAGTGTCAGACAGTGGAGTAAAATCTTCCGCCGCTAACTCTATTTCTGAATCATCTAGCGATATAGAAAACTCCTCAAATGACATATCGTCAAATATAGATTCTTTCCGATTTGCCATTGAGCTGTCATCCCGTTTCCCTCCTTCCTGTCGATTGGCTCTTGATTGGGTTTCTTCAAAGAAAATGTCCATCATATCGCTAGACACTTCCGGAGAGCGATCCGACATGGAAGAAAAGCGATCTAATTTGTGGAGAGGATCGTCTTCTGGATCTTGTCTAAAATCAATATCTTCACTTCCGTAGAGATTCAATGGAGGGGGAGTGATATCTTCCAAAAGATCTGACAAATCAAAGCCACTATCTACCTCTATTGTTTCTGAATAAGGCTCAAGCTCATCAACGGCGAATTCATCCCAATCCTCACCAATATCCACATCCGATGGCAATTCCTGGATCGAGGGCGCTTCAACAAAGGGATCGAAATCTGCCATTAAATCTCCCCATTCTTGAGACTCTTGTAAATCCAATGGGGACACTCTCTGTATTATTTCCGGCTCATCTACAACCCAGTCATCCCACTCATCTTCTGCTTCCTCTTGCTCTCCTGCTAATTCTAATGACTCCAGACGATAAATGGGGTTATCGGGGGATTCTATCCGTGGTGATTCTGGCTCAATTTGGAAGTCTAAAGCATCAATATTCAATCCCGACGATACTGAAGGTGAATCTACCTCTTCGAGATCCAAATCTGCCCAATCTTCGCTGAGAATTGCCCAGTCACCCTCTTCAAGATCGGATTCAGATTCTTCTGATTCGAGTTGCAGGTTTTCTTCATCAAGAAACTCTCCCCATTCACCATCCTCAAGTTGAATCTCCAACCCTTCTTCACTCGGTAAGGGTGGGGCTGGTAAAGATATCAACAAATCTAAAACAGCGTCGTCGTCTTCCCTTTGTCGATCTAATATCTCTTGACGGTTTAAAGGTGTTACTTCTGGAGTGACATCTTCTTCAACGACAAATTCTTGAGAATCAATTGCCCATCCTCCTATGGCAATATCGTCAACTGGAGTATCTGGAGTTGTCGGTATTTCTGCTATGAAAGACTCTGGCTCGTCAATATACCATCCTGCTGGAATATCAGCGACGGGAGT
>NZ_JAMZMM010000241.1:8164-9479 GCF_024178385.1 Limnofasciculus baicalensis BBK-W-15
AATATACCATCCTGCTGGAATATCAGCGACGGGAATATCTGGAGAAGGAGGTATTGCTTCAGTGAAAGACTCTGGCTCGTCAATATACCATCCTGCTGGAATATCAGCGACGGGAGTATCTGGAGAAGGAGGTATTGCTTCAGTGAAAGACTCTGGCTCGTCAATATACCATCCTGCTGGAATATCAGCGACGGGAATATCTGGAGAAGGAGGTATTTCTTCGCTGAAAGACTTTTGAGCCTCAATTACCAATCCCGGCGCAACTGAAGATAAGGATGGCAATAGCGGCTCCTTATCCCCCACAAATACAGGCTCTGTGATGGTTTGAGGTACAGATGGGTGACGTAGAGCAATCAAAACCTCAAAGAGCTTTTGCAAACTCTGGAGGTTATTCTGAATCATCAGGTTGCTTTGAGCCACCTGATCCTGGTGAAATTGTAGCAGTTCCCGGTAAGGACCATTACCCAAAAACTGATCGCCAATTTCATTTTCAATTGCGCCTTCAATGGCATTAATCTGAGTTTGCAGGCGGAAACCTGGTTTTGCCTTATTTTCCGCCAAATCCTCCGTTCCCGACAAGACTTGGGTGGTAATTTTCAGCGTAGCCGCCTCTGTCAAAGCCAGTGTCAGGGCTTCGGTAATATTACCTGCTTTAAGTTTTTCTCTAAAGTCGTCGCTCGACGCCATAATACTAATCTCACTGAATGGGGGCAGTTTGCCCGCCAAGAAAGTGCCAGTCGTTTCTAGGGTTATCTTGAAAATTTAGGACAAATCATCCTGACTGGAAGGAGATAGGAGAGGATCTGTACTTCTACGTGACGAAGGTGGCAATTGGGCTAAGGTACGAGTTAGGACGGTAAATATCTGTTGTAAGTTCTCCAAATTATGTTGAATAATTTGACGACCTGATTGAACCTGATCCATGTGAAATTGCCGTAGTTCGGTATAAGGACCATTGGCGATGAACTGAGAGCCAACTTCAGTATCGATAGATCCTTCTACAATATTAAGACGAGTGCGCATCCGCGAACTAGCTGGAGGTTCATCTGATACAGATGAAGTCTTAGCCTCTGAGTTAGCTGAGGATACCCAGGTAGTAATTTCTAACTCAACAGATTCAGCCAGTGCGAGGGTTAGTGCATCCACTATCCTACCCGCCTGGAGTTGTTTTTTGAATTCGTCGCTGGTTGTCATAATTTTATTTAGCTATAACTTTGGCTCAAACCACGAGAGTGCTTTGAATATAGCAAACCTATCCTCACACATTAACAAATTTCCTGGCTAGGGAGTGGGAAATGGGGTGTTGAGTCTGGGG
>NZ_JAMZMM010000242.1 GCF_024178385.1 Limnofasciculus baicalensis BBK-W-15
TTGCTACACAGGCTAAACCGCCCTTCGGCGGTTCAACTTATTTGTTAATCACTAAATCCTTAACTTGCTAACCCGCGAAGGCGGGTTTTGTCTGTGTAGCGACAGATTTCAATCTGTCGTAAAATTTGAGAATGAAACAGCCCTCGAGGAGATAGGGGGATGAGGGGATTTGGGATGAGGAGATGGGGAGATGGGGAGATGGGGAGATAAGACAGTCGCTGAACTTAAGGTAAAATGCAGAGAATTCGTTAAACTGCCCACCCAATCGCAATGAGTACACCACCAATCTCTAAACTCTCCAGTGAGAAAAGCCTGAAGTCGATGAAAAATTTTGCGGAGAAATACGCAAAAAACACTAAAACCTACTTTTGTGTGGACCCTTCAGTAACCGCTGTGGTGATTGAAGGATTAGCCAAACACAAAGATGACTTAGGCGCACCCCTATGCCCCTGTCGCCACTATGAAGACAAAGAAGCAGAGGTGAAAGCCGCCTATTGGAATTGTCCTTGCATCCCCATGCAGGAACGTAAAGAGTGTCACTGTATGTTGTTTTTGACATCAGATAATGATTTTGCTGGTGACAAGCAAGATATTCCGATAGAAGAAATCCACACGGTAAGAGCTACTATGGCTTGAGATGTTATTTGTTATTTGTTATTTGTTATTTGTCTTTTGTCTACAAGCTAATGGTATTTTTGTAGAGAATAGGTAAGAGGAATAGCATCTGGCTAATGGCTAAAATACTTTGCCCATCCTGAGTTTTGAGTTAAATAAATAGGACTTAAGCAAAATATCTATATGTAGGGTGTATTAGGCTTTCCTAACGTACCATTCCAACTATATGTGGCGTAGCTGCGTCAGTCCTCAAACAATTTTTAACTCAAAACTTTCTTAACAAATAACAAATAACAAATAACAAATAACCAATCACAAACAACAAATAACAAACAACAAACAACTAATGATCAATGAATTTTGGAAAGGAGTTAATCAATTTAATCAAGAGGAATTTTATGCCTGTCACGATACTTTTGAGGCATTGTGGATGGAATCGGTAGAGCCGCAAAAGAAATTTTACCAAGGTATTTTGCAAATTGCGGTTGCTTGCTATCACTTAGGTAATCTCAATTGGCGCGGTACAGTGATTCTACTTGGTGAAGGAATCGGACGACTGAGAGATTATCAGCCTATCCATGAGTCTATTGATGTGACTGAATTAATTACTCAGAGTACGGATTTATTGAAAATGCTACAAGAGGTAGGAGCAGAGCAAGTTGCTGATGTTGTGCAACAGTTAACAACTACTTCAATTGACTCTATTAGTGAGGTGGGTAGTGGAAGAATTAGAAGATTACCAAAGATTACGCGAGTTAACCCAGATTTATGATAAATATTTTACACCGGATTTGGTATCAGGTACAGAGAAACCGGGTTTCTTGAAGAAACCCGGTTTCTGGGATGTACTTTGTTAATCTGAAGACTTACCGGATGTTTTTTATGACTCTTTGCCCAATAATTGGTCCTTGAGAGAATTGAATTCCTCACCTAACTCTTTACGGCTTTCAGCTTTCCAGAGGTAACGAGCAATAAACCAGATAGTGTAGCCAACCCCCACTAGTTCAAAAATAGGTGCTAAAAGGGGAATGTCATTGATTGCATCTAGTATTGCCAGGGTGAGATATACCGAGATACCTCCGCCGACTACTAACCCAATCAGGATCAGTACTGATTGGTACTCGTAATAAAATCCGCTTATTATACCAGGCAGTTTTGATAGGGAATCCAAAACAGGTTGGAGCAATTCCTGCAAAGGCTGATCCGAGGTGGGCTTAGATGAAGAAAATGGAGCGATTGCTCCAGGCTGTTCGACGTTTACGTCTACCTTATGCTCTTGGACACTGCTCTCGGTATATACAGATTCTTGTGGATTCGGTTCCATATTTCCTCTATTGTTACTTCAAATAGGACATTTTATCGCTTGAATGAGGCAGCTAGATAAGATTACAGGATTATTGAACTTTTGCCCATACATTAGCGAGAAACAATCATCCCGAAGCGCTCTTACTGCGATCGCACTGAACGATCCTTAACATTATTCAACATCAAGGCACTTCTAGGAAGTCGCAAACAAAAATTATCCTGGAGACAGACTTGGGGTACGAGTGAAACCCATACCCCTAAAGGCATTAGGCAGAACATAAGTTCTTAGACAGATACAAGGATCTGTTCGTTCATCTGTGCTGTTGCTGCGGATGAGGGGGCTTGAGTGCAGTATACCTCACAAGAGTTATTTGGACTTTCAATTAATTTAACTTTATGGAGGTTAGCACCTAACTCTTGGATAGGTAGCTGAAGTAAATCGCGGATATAGATGGCGATATTTTCAGCGGTGGGAACAATCTCAGCAAAGTAGGGAATGTCTTTGTTAAGAAATGTATGGTCGAAAGGTTCCACAACATAGTTGTCGATAACTTTCTGCAATGCCCCTAAATCGACAATCATACCAGTGCGGGGGTCAATTTCTCCCTTGACTGTCACTTCTAGATGATAATTGTGCCCGTGACCGTTGGGACGAGCGCATTTACCGTACATCTCGCAGTTGTCTTCGTAACTTAGATGGGGATGAGCTAGCCGATGAGCGGCGCTAAAGTGAGTAGATACAGTTAGATGTGCTTCCATGCTGTTTCCTTGATAGTCTGTCCAGAGTTCGGGATGTTCAAATAACTGAATGTTTACAAGTGGTAAGTGGGGAGCCAAGCGTGCCCAGATTACTCTGGCAATGTTTTCAGTGGTGGGTAGGGTTTGTTGAAATTCTGACCAGGTGTCATTAAGATAAGCGTAGTCTAGTTGACTAGTGACTTCCTGCTGAAGCACCTTTTTGACTTCTGACAGGTTTTGTACCATGCCATATTTATCTACCTCTCCGATCAAGGAGACAAATAGGACATAGTTATGTCCATGCCCGGGAAACCGGGAACATAGACCAAATTTCTCAGTGTTGTCGATTTCACTTAGTTCCGGTAACCAATAGCGGTGACTGGCTGAGAACTGTGCCCTGCGGGTGACGATACATTCCATTGTGTGAGATTTTGAGCAATTGTGAAGTTAAGTTTACTTAACTTTTTATAGGATAAACGATTTTGGTTGTTGGTTGTTGGTTATTGGTTATTGGTTATTGGTTATTGGTTGTTGGTTGTTGGTTGTTGGTTATTGGTTGTTGGTTATTGGTTGTTGATTGTTGGTTGTTGGTTATTAGTTATTGGTTGTTGGTTATTGGTTATTGGTGGGGCTGAATGCTAATTCTTGACTAAACAACAAACAACAAACAACAAATAACTAACAGCTAACAGCTAATATCTTTAAGAGCATGTTGTGCGTCATAACGCAGTTTTTTGGCGATTCTGAATAATTCTTGACCTACATGGAGATAGTAGTCATCGTAGTTGAGGGTGAATCTGTGTAACTCTTCTATGCCATCTCCTAACTGATTTATGCAGTGGTATAGGCTAGCAGCAACACCTGCAACATGTGGGGGATTGGGTTGAGAACGAAAGGCGGTTTGAGCTAGATTAAGGTGGTGACGGCAGTCTTCTATATATTTCTGAAATTCTTCCATAAGGTCATCATCAAAAGGATCGGCAGCAAGTCGATCTATTTGGGTGTTTAGTTCTTTTAATATAGGATTAATAAATTGATTTACAGGTTGATAAACCTCCTGTAACCATTGTCTAATTTGGGTATCTGCATTTTGGCTTGTGCCTCGATAACGCTGATATTTTCTTTGAACTTCATCATGGCGTTGTTGGCTTTGGGTGGATGAAGGTTGAGGATTTACCTCTCGCAGTTTTTGGTCGTAAGAACGGCGGCGCTGAGGGTCACCTATTATTTCGTATGCGGCATTTATCTGGATGATTTTTTCAGTGTTAATGCTGTTACTATTGCTATCGGGATGAAATAGTTTGGCTAGACGGCGATAGGCTTGTTTTATTTCTGCTGATGTGGCTTTGGGGTTGACATCTAGGGTGTCGTAATGGTTGGATTTCGATAGCATTGGCTTGATGGGATTTTAGACTTGATATTTTTTATTGCTGCTAATTGCTAATTGCTAATGGTAAATTCAATAAAAATAACTGTTAACTAACAGCTAATACCTAATGGCTAATTGCTCATAGTAAATAAAAAGAAATAACTATTAGCTATTAGCTATTAGCCATTAGCAACAAATGGGTTTATAACTAGCAACTTAGGTGACTATATCCCATTTAATAAGCTGGGTACTTGTAATACTGGATCTTGAAATAAAGGAGTACTGAGATAGCGTTCTCCAAAACTAGGCTGAATCATTACAATTAGCCGTCCCTTATTTTCAGGACGTTTACCAACCTGAATCGCAGCACACAAAGCCGCACCACTGGAAATACCAGATAGCAGCCCCTCTTCACGAGCCAGACGACGACCATAAGCGATCGCATCTTCATCGGTAACGGCGATCGCTTCATCAATTAGCTCAACTTTCAGCACTTCGGGAATGAAACCAGCCCCTAAACCTTGAATTTTGTGGGGTCCCGGCTTTCCTCCTGATAGTACTGGACTATTGGCGGGTTCCACTGCGATCGCCCTAAAACTGGGTTTCCTTTGTTTAATGACCTCAGCAACACCAGTAATCGTACCACCAGTACCCACTCCTGCCACTAAAATATCGACCTCTCCTTCCGTATCTGCCCAGATTTCCTCGGCTGTGGTTAGTCGATGTATTTCGGCGTTAGCTGGGTTGTCAAACTGCTGAAGCATGTAAGCATCCGGCAGCAGATCAACTAGTTGCTGCGCTCGTCTAATGCAGCCAGTCATTCCCTCACTACCAGGAGTTAATTCCAGTTGTGCCCCATAAGCTTGCAACATCGCCCGACGTTCTAAACTCATAGTATCTGGCATTGTCAAAATTAATTGATACCCCTTAGCGGCTGCCACCATTGCCAGTGCAATACCAGTATTTCCTGATGTAGGTTCCACCAATACAGTTCTACCTGGAGTAATCAGCCCCTGCTGTTCTGCGGTATTAATCATATTAATCCCAATCCGGTCTTTCACAGAAGCCGATGGGTTCATACTCTCCAATTTGGCAACAATTCGAGCCACACAGCCTTCTGCTTGGGGAATTCGGTTTAATTGCACTAGAGGTGTCCGACCGATAAGTTGTGTAATATTTTGAGCAATTCGCATAAGTTTGTTCTTTGTTGTTTGTTTTAAAGCTGGTCTTAAATAACCAACAACCAACAACCAACAACCAATAACTAAATATAATACATAATGTTCAATTGTCGTTTATGATTGCGCTTATCATATAAATCTTGGAGCGTGTATTCTCGCAATATATCATTAGATCTATTGTAGATTTCCTGCCAAATATCCTGAACAACAGCACTTTCTACTGTTTTGCTTGCTGGATCAATATTAGATACTTTTGATGGCGTTCCGTCTAGACAACTGACAATATCGAAAAGCGTAATTTTCCAGGGTTCCTGTGATAGAATATACCCTCCTTTGGCTCCCCTTTGGCTCCGGACTAATCCGCCGCGTCTCAATGTTGCCAGGAGTTGTTCTAAATAGCGATCTGGTATATTTTGATGTGCAGCAATTTGTCGAATTTGCAGTGGTTCTCCACTATTGTATTCACCCACTAGTTCCAAGAGGGCAAGTAAAGCGTATTCCGTTTTACAGGAAAGTTCCACAGTTTCTAGTTGATTGGTGTCATGGACAGTCTTTCCTAGTATACTCCGGCTTTCCACTAACCTGAGTTAGGAGTAGCCCTTTCAGGGCGGCTACGCCAACGGTGTTATGAGTAGCCCTTTCAGGGCGGCTACGCCAACGGTGTTATGAGTTAAAATTTAAGTTTAATCTGAGATCGCACCATAGCCACTTAATTTTCATCGATCAACTTAGCAAAAACAGATTGAACTTCCTCCTCACTGGCAAAGTCTCCCTCCTCAGCTTCGGCAATACCTTGCTTAATCTCTTCAATCAACCACTGATACATCTCCAGATATATTCCAATTGCTTCATTAATCAAATAACTGCGATCGCGATCCATCACAGTAGCGATCGCATCGAGTGCTGCTCTCTTTTCAGTCTCAAGTCGAAACGTGATATTTTCTTTGCTCATTTTTCTTCCTCCGTGGATACCCCCGCCATAAAGGAACTGCATTCTGCTATAATGCCATGCAATTTCTTCCATTGCTACTCCAAACAACCTCTAAACTGAGATCTTCCACGCCTTTCCATAACTGTCACAAACAAAGAGTCTGCCTTCCTAAAAGAAGGGCAGACTCTTTAATTTTCAGACTCAAGTCTCAGGCAAATTAGACTCTAGAACTTAAATGTAGTTCTGAGAGTACCAATGAAAGCATCATCTTGGTTAGTAGCTTGATCCCCATTCGGATTAATCAACCAGATCACACCCGGAGTAATCGAGATATTATCTGTTAGCTGATACTTGTAGAAAGCTTCAACGTGGAAAGGCACATCCTTAACTCGTTGGTTAACACCCGGAGAGTCAACACTACCAGCATAAGGTTGTGCGCCAGCGAAGATACCTAAGATGTTACCTTCCTTACCCAAGTCACTAAAGGCTAATCCAGCTCCGTAAGTCCAGATTTCTGCATCTCCCTTACCAATCAAGATTGCATCAGTGTAAGTACCGAAGCCACTAATCGAGATATTTTTACTCAAGCGGAAAGCAGCTTCTACACCGTAGGAGTTAGTCACCACAGGCACACCACCAACGCCAGCTATAGAACCAGGATTATTGGCATAAGTAGTACCTACGACACCTTTACCTGCTCCACCACCTAAGTCAAATATGTCAGTCCCAGTGTTATTGTAAGCGTGGACGTAGGTTACACCGATACCAATCCGGTCAGCCAGATTGAAGTTTAACTGAGCTAGGGCTGAATAGTCACCATTAAACAGACCATTCTTATTGGCAGGATTAGCAGCATCAGGTCCAGCTAAGTAACCGATAGTCAGAGTACTTGGTCCGAGAACACTCTTGAGAGGACCAACGCCAAGGCTAACGGCTGCACCCGCACCACCACCGATGCGATAGATGGGGTTCTCAGATGCGAAGGTAGAAAGGGCACCATTACCACCATCGTAGTCTTCAAAGTAAGGATTCAGGGTAGGAGCGTAGTCGCTATGAATACCTCCGGTAGCCGCAACGTAAACTTTTGAACTCTTGAACGGGAAGTAGTAGGCTAACCAGTCTACGACGACATTGTTGCTACCTGTGTCACCGATGTTAAAGGTTTGAGTCCCTTCATAACCAACACCATTAAATTTAGTGGCATTTCCTGCTGCTAGACGGGTTACCAACCGATCCTGTCCGGTAAAGCTGGTATTGAGAGTTAAACGCACCCGATCTTGGAATACGGTATTGTTCTCAACATTGTCCAAACCAAACTCGTCAGTTAGGGCAAAAATCACTTCACCATCTAACTTGGTGGTTGTGGAGAACTGATGGTCTTCTAAGAAAGATACCCGACCTTCTAAGTTATCGACTCGTCCGGTTAAAGTTTGTAATTCAGCTTGGAATTCCTGAACTAACCGCCGCAGGGATGCGATACTACCATCATCAACAGGACCTGAGCCTGTGTCGATGATCCGCTCGATCTGATTTAAGCAAGCATTCAAACCTGCGGCAAATTCATAGCGACTCAGGGCGCGGTTCCCTCGGTATGTGCCATCTGGATAACCTGCAATACAGCCATAGCGCTCAACTAGATTCCGCAGCGCTTCATAAGCCCAGTCTCCAGGAGACACATCCCGCAGTTGACCGATATTGGTAACCTGTCCTTGGGAGTTACTGGTACCTTCGTTGCTGTAGCGGTTGATTTGATCTAAAATTTGGTCGTCATTTCCAGCAGATGGCGCTGCTTGAGCAATGTCAATCGGGACTTTTACCGCATCTGCTGCAAATAATGGCGCTGCTTGGCTTTCTGGAGCCGTTGGCGCTACTGCACTTTTTACAGACTCCTCTTTGGGAGCTTGTGCCTCAGCAGTTAGAGGCTGGACTACTGTCTCGGCTTTGTTTTCGGCAAGAGGCAGGTCAGCATTTGTCGCTGCACGGACTCCTAAAGCAGAAACCGCCAGTGTTGCGATCAACACAGCCGGACTAATAATTAGAGACTTCCACATTAATTTAGACATCTTCTTTTGTCCTCACACCTTATACAGACAGAAAGATTTTTAATTGCCTTTCTCGAACCATGGTACATCGTCTGTGTAAATCTGGCAGATACCATGGAGAGTTTTTTTAGCTTTTTTCCTTTTTACTCCATCAACAGTCAAGTCTAGACACTCCGACTGAGGATAGCTGGATAAAGTTCCAAGTACAGAAGCTGCAAATCGTCAGTTTACTATTATACTAGCGAATTTCCGAGCGTTGCTCTCCCCAATTTGTCAATATTTCAAGAAACTTTATTTTTTTTTATGGGGAGTGGGGAGTGGGACTTCGACTAGCGCTCAGACTTCGGCGAGCGCTCAGACTTCGGCGAGCCGTCGAGGCGGAGTGGGGAGTGGTTTGAGTTAAAACTTTCCTCCCCCTTCCTCTTACCTGCTATAACTGAGAAATAATTCTGGCTATATCAAAATCGTTGGCAGTCAATCCACCTGCATCGTGCGTAGTCAGAGTAATTGTGACCTTATTATAAGAAATGGCTATATCTGGATGATGACCAGCGGATTCTGCTGGCTCAACTAGTTGATTAACAAACGCGATCGCATCTACAAAGTCTTTGAATTTGCGAGTTGTCCGCAATTCCTTCCCCTCAAGCGTCCAGCCTTCTAGCTGACTTACACCTACTTTAATCTCTTCCTGTGTCAGTAACCCAGCCATGTTTCTATTTCTCCTGAATTTCTGGACTTCTGCCAAAAAACTATCCGCTCTTACAGATAGCGATTGAAATTAATCCATCACAATGTAAGAGCGGTGTAGCGGGTCTTCTGATTGAAACCAGACTGCCGGAAGGAACTCTTCAGCCAGCCTAGCACGCTCAACTTGTGAGATTCTCCGAAGAGAAGCAAGCTGACTGCTAGAGAACAGCCCCGGCGCACAGCCGGCTAACTTCAATCAGATGACCCATGATTTTAAAACTATCTATCACAGGCACCACCTCCATTTATTTGCGATAAGGTCTTTCTTGCCGTTATTAGGTATTCATCACAGTGGAACACCTCTTCTGAAGATAGCACAGAAAATTGGAAAAGAGGTTAGAGGGAAGAGAGAGTTTTGAGTTTTAAGTTTTAAGTTTTGAGTTTTGAATTTTAACTCCCTACTCCCTACTCCCTACTCCCTACTCCCTACTCCCTACTCCCCATTTTTAGAGAGCGTTACCGCGAGGTAAAACTTCCTCTGGGAATACAAATTTTTCGTGAGGCTGATCCGCTGGAGCCATCCAAGCTC
>NZ_JAMZMM010000676.1 GCF_024178385.1 Limnofasciculus baicalensis BBK-W-15
GGGGCTGGGGGGTTAGGTTTTTCAACTTATTAAGAAACTGCCAGATCTAAGTTCAAATTTCATATTAAATAGCATAATAGAGTTATAGAGACCAAAGACAGGGCAATGACACCTCCCCCTAATTAACCTAAGTGTCAAAGGAAAAGGGATTAATCATGAAATACCCATTAATTGTCCTCACCGCATTTGTTGCTACAATCGGCTTAACCATTCCGGCAATAGCTCAAATTAGAACCCCCTCCCAAGACTTTTTTGAACAGGGAAGGGTACAATTAGAAAGAGAATTACAGATTCTTCAAGAAGAGACTTCTGAATCCCCGCAGGATGAGCAAAAACCGGAATCGAAACCGTTGCTTGAAGTCACTCCCACCCCCTCTAGCGATACTAACCAAAAGCCAAATCAAGTGGAAACTCCCCAGGAAAAACCAAATCAGAAAATAAATAATACCCCTCAAAATTAGAATCTATTTGACTCTAACTTGGTATGAGTTTTGGGACGAATTGTGAAAGAAATTGAGCGGGGGGGTTGAGGTGGTGGTGTCGCCGAAGACGAATTGAGAGGAGAAGAGTTGGCAGGAGGTGTGACACCATTGATTGTTGGTGTCTGAAGTCGCTTTGTCTCTAATTCCGGTGGCTGTTGAGGGAAATACCAGCCTGGAGATTTGCCGTAGTTGGATGCGATCGCTAAACAGGCTCCCCCTAAAATTAAGATGGGCAGTGGTAATGTGAAATTTCCGAGCCACTGGGAAATTTCCGCGCTGACAAACAGAAACACAAAGCTGGTAATTAATATTCTCATAAGTTTATCCTTCAACCTTCAACCTTCATACTTCATACTTCATACTTCAACCTTCAACCTTCATCAATCTAACTCCCGCCTTCCTTCTAAAGCGCGTGCTAATGTGATTTCATCTGCATATTCTAAATCGCCACCCATGGGTAAACCAAAGGCAATTCTTGTCACTTTGGTAAAGGGTTTTAATAATTGTCCCACATATAGAGTAGTTGTTTCTCCTTCCACACTAGGGCTAATCGCAATAATCGCTTCTTCAATTCCTTTTTGACTGACTCGTCTAACTAATTGTTGAATATGTAATTGATCCGGTCCAATTCCTTCCATGGGGGAAATAACACCACCGAGAACATGATATTTACCCCGATATTCGCGGGTTTTTTCCAAAGCAATTACATCACGAGAATCAGCCACTACACAAATAGTATTGTTATCTCGATTAGGATTACGACAAATTTCACAAACAGGTTCAGCCGATAGGTGAAAGCATACCTGACACAAGCCAACTTGTTTTTTGGCTTCAACTAAAGCTTGGGCTAGGGCTTTGACTTCTTCTTCTGAACGTTTAATAATGTGCAGCGCCAGTCGTTGGGCGGTTTTAGGACCAACTCCGGGTAAGCGTTGCAGTTGTTCAATCAGACGGGCTAGGGGGCGTGTGTAAACCGTGATTTTCTCTCCTAGTCTAGATACATTGACTATTATAGAATCTGTTAATCCTGTTGGGAG
>NZ_JAMZMM010000677.1 GCF_024178385.1 Limnofasciculus baicalensis BBK-W-15
CTCCCCATTCCCACTTTCTACTACTTAGTATGAAAAAGTAGTATATGCTATGAGGGGTTCCTCTATCCAGAAACCCGCACTTTATTCTTCTAACTCAATAGTGGAAAGGCATACACCCTGCCCTGCCTTTCCACCCGCCTTGATGGTGGGATTCCCCAGGCAGGTAGAAAGATGAACTTTGAAGCAGCACTCCAGGTGGCAAATGAGGCATTTTTTGCCCACACCCAACGTTATCTAAGTGATGTTGAAGTAACACTCCTCCGGGGGGCTTGGCAAAATCAGACCTATCAAGAGATGTCAGAAAACACTGATTATACTGCGAATTACTTACAACGGACGGTTGGACCAAAGCTCTGGAAACAACTTTCTGAAGCATTAGGCGAATCCGTCAGTAAAACCAACTTCCGGGAAGCGCTAAAGCGGGAAATGTCTAATCGCACTCCTTCTGCCACATTGACAGTACCCCCGTCAGCACACAGCGTCGAATTTCCCGATAAACCCGTGGCATTAGATTCCCAGTTTTATATAGAGCGTCCCCCGATTGAAGTAGATTGTTATCAGGCGATCGTGCAACCGGGTGCGCTAATCCGGATCAAAGCACCACAGCAGATGGGAAAAACCTCCTTACTATACAGAATTCTCACCTACGCCGCCACTCACGGATATCGCACGGTGCGTTTGAATCTGCGGGAAGCTGAAGGTGCAGTATTTAGCAGCCTAGATAAATTTTTACGTTGGTTTTGCGCTAATGTTACCCTCCAACTAGAATTACCGAATCAACTCGATAATTATTGGAATGAGGCAGTAATTGGTAGCATGGTAAGCTGCAAAACCTACTTCCAATCCTATCTATTAAAACGGATCGATAGTCCCCTTGTCTTAGCCTTAGATGAAGTAGATCAAGTATTTCAGTATCCCGATATTGCTAAATACTTTTTTCCCATGCTCCGGAGTTGGCATGAGGAAGCTAATAATCGGGCAATTTGGCAACAAATGCGACTAATAGTGGTACATTCCACAGAAGTTTACATTCCACTAAATATTAATCAGTCTCCTTTTAATGTGGGATTACCTGTAGATTTAAAAGAATTTACTCCTAATCAAGTTGCCAATTTAGCCGCCTGTCATCAATTAACCTTACAGCCTGAAGAGGTAGAACAAATTATATCGATGATTGGCGGACATCCTTATTTATTGCGATTGGCATTTTATCACCTCTCTCGTCAGGATGTTACCCTATCTATGCTATTGCAAGATGCCCCAACCGATGGCGGAATTTACAGTGACTATTTACGCCGAAATTTAGTTACTCTCAAACGACATCCTGAATTAGCCGCTGCCCTCAAACAAGTAGTAACTGCAACTAAACCAGTCCGTTTAGATACAATTCAAGCCTATCAGTTACACAGTATGGGATTAATCCAACGGCAAGGAGATCTCGTCATGCCTAGTTGTGAATTATATCGCCATTATTTTCACGATCGCCTGGATAATGAAGGATAAATGGGGAGTGGGG
>NZ_JAMZMM010000243.1 GCF_024178385.1 Limnofasciculus baicalensis BBK-W-15
TCTATGTTTCCCGTAAAACGTAACCGACACCGCGTACAGTTTGAATCAAGCGCCTTTCACCTTCATCTTCGATTTTGATTCTCAGATAGCGAATATAGACTTCAATCACGTTAGACTCGCCCATAAAGTCGTAACCCCAGACATTTTCCAGAATTTGTTCGCGGGTTAAGACTTCGCGGGGGTGAGTCATTAAATACTTGAGGAGTTCAAATTCCTTCATAGTCAAGTCTATCACCCGTCCATTCCGGATCGCTCGACGGGTGGTAAGATCTAATGCTAAATCTCCAAACCGCACTTGTTCTGATGCGGCACTATCTGGTTCAAGATAGAGGCGCACCATCTGTAAAAAGGTTTCTGTGCGATAGGGTTTCAGAAAATAATCATCAGCGCCCGCTTCCAGACAAGCTACTCGATCTTCTACTGTATCGCGAACCATAAGTAAGAGGACTGGTACGCGAGAGCCAGATTCTCTGAGCCGAGTACACAAATTTAATCCCGATTCCCCTGGAAGGGATCGATCGACTACCATCATGGCAGGTTGGAGTGCGCAAGCTTGATGCCAACCACTTTTGGCATCTGTAGCAACAATGGTATGATAGCCAGCTTCTCTCAAATCCAGACTTAGTTTGTCAGCTAAGGTTTCGTCTGTTTCTACGAGTAAGATAGAGGGATTGCGGTCAAGGGAGGGAGGTTGCATAGTAGAGATCTCGCGATCGCGGGATGGGTGTAATGCTAAATTACCTTTACCCTGTTTTAGCATTTCTTGGGAATTTCGATGAACTGACTTGACTATGTGACTTTAGCACGATCTGGATCTGGACTATTCCTTGGGATAGAGATCCCCTATACCCCTGTAGTAGATGGGTTGCGATCCTCGCCAAAACGTCTGCTAGAGGAGTATAGGAAAATGAAATGATTTAGTGAGAAAATGCTAATCAGTCGAATACGATCGCGCGATCGCAAAATTTCTTAAACTTTAGTTAATGAACCCAAGGGATCGCAGGCGAAGTTCATCTATTATTTATTTGTTACGGAACAAATATTGAAGGGTTCCATCGAAAAACCCCGACGAGTATCAGATGCTAACTTTTTTAACTACAGCCCCAAGCACCGGGAGTCCAAAGACAAGCAGGGATCTAGATCCTTTCTTCACTCTATCGCTAGATATGTTGTGTGTCATGGGTGGTGATGGCTATTTCAAGGAAATTAACCCCCGATGGGAACAAACTCTTGGTTTCACTGACTCAGAGCTTCTAGCTCAACCCTGGATGAACTTGATTCATCCGAAAGACAAAGACTTAACCCTGACTCAACTCCAGCAATTTGCGACTACAACTGCTCCTGTTTCCTTTAAAAATCGCTGTCGCTGTGCTGATGGCTCCTACAAGTGGCTGCTGTGGAATGTATCTTTGAATTGGGAAGAGCAATTGCTTTACGCTGTGGTGCGGGATCTGACTGAGCGGAAGCAGTCTAAGGAAGCATTATGGGATAGTGAGGAACGATTTCATTGTCTGGTGGAGAATGTCAAAGACTATGCCATTTACATGCTAGATATAGAAGGACGGGTTATTAGTTGGAATCAGGGAGCTGAAGGTATTAATGGATATAGGGAAGATGAGATTATTGGCGAGCATGTTTCTTATTTTTATCCCCCTGAAGATGTGGCTTCTGGGAAACCAGAGCGAGAATTGAAAGAGGCGGCGGAGGTAGGTAGGTTTCAAGATGAAAGTTACCGGATACGTCGAGATGGATCGCGTTTTTGGGCAAATGCAGTAATTACTGCACTACGAGATAAAAATGGGAAGTTGCGCGGTTTTGCTAAAGTGGTTCGCGATATAACTGAACGTAAACTTGCCCAAGAAGCTCTGCAACAAGCTCACCATAACTTGGAAAAACGGGTTGAGAAACGGACGGCTGAACTTTTAGAGACAAATAAGCGGCTCAGACAAGAGATTAAAGAGAGAAAATATGCAGAAAAAGAGCTGAAAAGAAGGGAATCTCAGTTACAAAAACAGACTGAACAATTACAACGAACTTTGCAAAAATTACAACAAACCCAAGTTCAGCTTATTCAGTCAGAAAAAATGTCTAGTTTGGGACAGTTAGTGGCTGGAATTGCCCATGAAATTAATAATCCAGTCACGTTTATTCATGGCAATCTTAGCTACGCAGAGCAATATTTTCAGGATATGTTGGATCTGCTAAAGCTTTACCAGCATTACTATCCTCAACCACCGAAAGAAATTGAAATCAAAAGTGAAGGAATAGAATTCGATTTCATAGCATCTGATTTGCCAAAATTACTAACTTCGATGCAGGTAGGAGCGGATCGAATCTATCAAATTGTGCGATCTCTCCGTAACTTTTCCCATCTGGATAGAGCCGGAAAGAAGGCTGTAAATATTCATGAAGGGATTGATAACACGCTCCTAATTCTCCAAAACCGACTGAAACATAAAGGAAATCGTCGCTCTATTGAGGTTATTAAGGAGTATGGAAATGTCCCTCTGGTGGAATGTTATGCAGGAGAATTAAATCAGGTTTTTATGAATATCATTAGTAATGGCATTGATGCTGTTGAAGATGTAATCGGTAAGGGAGAAGAGGAAAGAGGGAATAAGGAAGAAAAAAAATTATCACCTAAAATTAAGATTCGTACTAAGGTTATTAACGATAATTGGATAGGAGTCTATATTGCTGATAATGGAATAGGGATGAGCGAAACCGTTAAACAACGACTATTCGATCCTTTTTTTACTACCAAACCTATTGGCAAAGGTACGGGATTGGGATTGTCAATTAGTTATCAGATTGTGGTGGAAAAGCATGGTGGGCATTTGAAGTGCATTTCCTCACAAAACCAGGGAACAGAATTTATAATTGAGATTCCCCTAAAACAGGTTTCTCAGGAGTGCTATTGTCAAAATCCATATCAAATTCAAGGGGGGATAGGAAGGGGAATAGTAGATATAATTATGGAGGAAATCCCCACTTCCGACTTGCAACTGCCAAATTCATAAAATCTCCAATTTTTTAAAGTAACTTAAATTCTTTTAATGCGGGTAAAAAGTTTTTGCTTTCATGACTAGGGCGACTGAGTTTAATTAGGGCAAATCGCTGTTGTGGCGTTAATGCTGCCCATTTTTCCTCTGTTATAATAACGCCGATTTCTTGGGCTTTTGTCTGAAGGTTTGCAGGAATTGTATTAGCATCCAACCAAGGGGGATTAGGATCAATGGGCAGATTAGATGCGGGTATACCTGTATAGGTTACAACTAATTGTTGCAGGTATTTCCCGTAGTCTTCGATTTCTTCTGGTGTGGTTATTGGCTTTTCTACTAATACCAGTCTTTCTTCTTGGGTAAATTGATGCCAGTGGGCTAATTTTAGTTTGATGCCGCAGGTATCTAATTTCATCCGCACTTCCATGGGAATGCAGCGTAGGGAATCAACAAAGTCGGCTTCAAATTGGAAGAAATGAGTCATGAGATTTGAGATTTTGTTTGGGTTAAGTCTGGTTTTGTATAATAGTATTTGATTTTAACACAACTATCTATCTTCCTCATACAGCAGATTGCAGATTTATGAAATATACCCCAGAAACCCGGTTTCTTTGTAACTCACATAATTGAAAAGGGCTGTAATAATATTAAGTACGCCCCAGTAACCCGGTTTCTCTATACCTCACATACCTGAAAAGGGCTGGAATCAACGGAAATCATCAAGTTAATCAGAATTTTTTTCATTAGATTTCCGTATAATCCAATAACTAAGAGATAGAGAAAAAACCGCTAATGCTAAACCAATGATATCAATTCCTTCTGTTTTCTTCAAATCCAGAATTATAATTTTTCTGGCAACTGCAATTAAAGATGTGACGATCACTAGCTCAACTTGGACAACGTGTTTACGGAGATAAGCGGTAATATTTTCTAGGATTTCTAAGGCAATCAGAACATTTAGAAATAATCCAAAAAATTCAAATAAATTTTTATTAAAGAAACCCAATGGAGAAACAAATAATTGTTGAGATAGGATAATAATAAGGTCAAATACGGCAACGAGGATTACCACCACCATTACTAATGATAGTATCTTAGATACAATAGTCTCTATACTTTCTATGTTGTGTAGAAATGAGCTATCGCTGAAAGAATTTCGGAGGAATAGGAAGATTTTTTTTAGTCTATTCATTGTTTTGGATAAAGCACCTGACTCAATCCTATTGTACAGCCATCGAACCCAAAGCCAACCCAGAAAACTCCCAATAATGTAGGGGGGAAAATCTGTCCAGGTGAAGGTATTGCCCAAAACGAGTCGCCCTGGTAATGTTCCTCGCAGCTCTTGTAACCAAGAAGGTTGCCAAAGTTGGAGAAACTCGATGCCACAGGCAAAGAAAAACACCCCTATCGCAGTCCAAATTAGTGAAGCTCGGGGATAGATGAATAAAACAAAAAGAATCCAAAATATTTGATATGCAATGACACCCAAACAGTCGTTAAGCCATTCCGGTGTTATACCTTGGGAAAATCTGACAGTGTAACCCAGAGGTATAATGAGGATGATGTTGATGAGTAAGATAATGCGATACTTGAGAAAATTCATTTTGAAAAAACACTAAGACACTAAGACACGAAGGAGGAGATGGATAATCTTCTACGATGGCGGGAGTAGCAATTACTATTTTGGGAGAATCATGTCATGTCAGATAATTGTTGGAATACTAGTCTATATGAAAATAAGCATGGATTCGTTTGGCAATATGGAGAGGAATTATTAGAGTTATTATCACCTAAAATAGGTGAACGGATACTCGATTTAGGTTGTGGTACTGGACAATTGACAGAAAAAATTGCCCTTGCTGTTGGTGCTAGTTCTTCTTCAAGCAGGATACCACAGGTTGAGGGCATAGATTATTCTCCTTCTATGATTGAGAAGGCAAAGGAAAATTATCCCCAAATCCAGTTTACTATTGCCGATGCCAGAAACTTTCATGTTGATGAACCATTCGATGCTATCTTTTCTAATGCTGCACTCCATTGGATTAAACAACCAGATGCTGTAATCGGCTGTGTCTATCAAGCACTAAGGCGTGGGGGGCGCTTTGTGGCAGAATTTGGCGGGAAGGGAAATGTGGGCGCGATCGCTAATTCACTATACTATGCCTTGGGTGCTATTGATTGTCCCGTCTCTAGCGAGTTGAATCCCTGGTATTTTCCCAGTATCGGTGAGTACGCTACTCTGCTGGAAAAACAAGGATTTGATGTAACATTAGCTATTTTATTCGCTCGCCCAACTCCTTTGGAAGATGGAGATAGGGGGATGGCAAATTGGATTGAGATGTTTGGAAGTCAGTTTTTATCAGGATTATCTGAGGAACAACAAATAGAACTAATTCGGTTGGTGGAGGATAATTTAAAGCCGACATTATATAGAGATGGTAGATGGTTTGCTGACTATCGGAGAATTCGAGTTGTGGCGATTAAATAGAGGGAATGAAGAATGAAGTTATACCTCCTTTGGTAATCGACAAATTACCTCGATAACTCGCCCCGAAAAATTCTCTATCTAATCGACTGATTTTTTAAACAATATCATTTATTTGGATCGGTAATTTTTATAGCCATGTCTTACAGTGATTTTACTTCATTTGAACAACTAGTTACTTTAGGCATTAGTCAGATTACAACTGTGGAGAAGTTAATTGATTTTGAGCCAATTTCTCCCAGCCCATTCTTGACTGAAGCTTTAAAAAGATTTGCACCACTAGCAATTGCTATTAACACGGAAAAAGCTCGTTCTGAATATTTAATTGCCCCTATTTTAAGCGAAATTGTTACTTTAAATCCTCATAGTTCATTGTTTTCGGGTAAAAGTTTTACTGCCGATGCTAGTTTGGGTTTGAATGGATTTGTTGATTTTTTACTTACTGGCGATCCCAATCATCTAACAATTAAGGCTCCTATTGTTACAGTAATTGAAGCTAAAAATGAAAACATTAATGATGGATTAGCTCAATGTATTGCTACTATGTATGGGGCTTTGTTAGTCAACCAACGCGATCCTAATATTGGTACTAAAACGGTTTATGGTTGTGTGACTACAGGTCAAGTTTGGCGATTTTTGGCATTGACACCAGATCTAGAAGTTTTAATCGATCTCAAAGATCGTTATCTTACTCCGATTGATGAAGTTCTGGGTTTATTGAATGCTTTTATAACAGTTTAGCAATACCACAACAGTGTTATTATATAAATTAGGGTAAACTTGGTCTTCGGAATTTTAATCCCAGCCAAACAACAGGGTTTTATTTCTTTGGTATAGTCAGTTCCAATACCCCAAAATCGTCTAAACTCAAAGTGTCCGCTAACTGCCAAGATGCCATGTCTCGCTGGTTCAACATTGCTGGTCCGTGCAAACCCGACAAGCACTATATGCTCCCGCCAACAAGTCGCTTACCCGACTTGGAAACTCTCATCGAACAAGAAAGTTATTTTGTCGTTCATGCACCGCGACAAACAGGTAAAACAACGGCAATGTTAGCACTAGCTCAACAACTCACTGCCAGTGGACGTTACGCAGCCGTCATGGTATCGGTAGAAGTAGGCAGTGCCTTCAATCATGACCCCAGCGCCGCTGAATTAGCCATTCTCGGAGCTTGGCGAAATACAATTGAGGATTATCTCCCCAAGGAACTACAACCCCCAGCTTGGGTTTATAATGCCCCAGGACAGAGAATTCGGGAAAATTTACGAGCTTGGTCCCGCCAGATCCCTCGTCCGTTAGTAATATTTATCGATGAAATAGATTCACTACAAGACCAAACCCTAATTTCAGTATTGCGACAATTACGCGATGGTTATTCCAATCGTCCAGAAAATTTTCCCTCATCGGTAGGATTAATTGGTTTGCGCGATGTGCGGGATTACAAAGTGGCATCGGGTGGGAGTGACAGATTAAATACAGCCAGTCCTTTTAATATTAAAGTTAGTTCGATTACCCTGAGAAACTTTTATGCCGCAGAAGTACAAGAATTATACCAGCAACATACTGAAGCCACCGGACAAATTTTCACTCCATTAGCCACAACCACAGCCTTCGATTTAACCCAAGGACAACCTTGGTTAGTCAATGCTCTTGCCAAGGAAGTTGTGGAAAAGCTGGTGAAGGATCGAAGTATTACTATTACCAAAGAACATATTTTACAAGCAAAGGAAATCTTAATTGCTCGTCTTGATACTCACCTCGATAGTTTAGCGGAACGCTTGCGAGAACCCAGGATAAAAGCGATTATCCAACCCATGTTAGCGGGTTTAGAATTAGGGGATATCCCCAACGATGATATTCAATTTGTGATTGACTTGGGTTTATGTAAAATCCATCCCCAAGGTGGATTGACGATGGCAAACCCAATTTATCGCGAGGTTTTACCCAGGGTATTAACGGTGACACCAATGGCTTCTCTCCCCATGATTGCACCGACTTGGTTAACCTCCGAAGGGGAGTTAAATAAAGATGGGTTACTAGAAGCATTTCTCAAGTTTTGGCGACAGCATGGAGAACCGTTATTAGGTAGCACGGGCTATCATGAAATTGCCCCACACATTGTCTTAATGGCTTTCTTGCATCGTGTGGCGAATGGGGGGGGAACTTTGGAGAGAGAATATGCCATTGGCAGCGACAGAATGGATTTATGTTTGTCTTACAAAGCTGTGATGTTAGGAATAGAATTAAAAGTCTGGCGCGAGAAAAAGCGCGACCCCCAAACTGAGGGAATCGAGCAGTTAGAATCTTATTTAGCGCGTTTGGGATTGGATGAAGGTTGGTTATTTGTGTTTGACCGTCGTCAAAATGCTTTACCTATTGAAGAAAGATTGTCAACTCAGGTAGTGATGACGGAAAATCAACGGACTATTACTGTGATTCGGGCTTAAACTGAAAAAATTCTGACGGGGCGAACTTCACTGCTGCGATTGCCTTCGGCAGCAGCAAAGCTGATCGCGAAAAACACCGATCCAGACAGACGTATCAATCAGCGGCATGATGAGTTTCGCGCAGAGCATAGATCGCTTATGTTGACACTCCCCGGTCTAAAGACACGGGGATTCTTAAGACATCGAGCGCCTTAATATCCTGATAAATCAGGTTCCCAGGCTCATTACGTTTGCCATAAGGGCGTAATGATATCTCCACAAGGTTGTTTCGGGCGTATACTTTCCTCCAGTCCGGGGGTAGGTTTTTACGTCTTATACTGACCTATTAATTATATCATGGCAGACTCAAGTCTGCCAATGCCTTTCATCCCCGGACTCAAGTCACGGGGTTTTCAGGCTATTTTCTTATAAATACATTCTTGTCCGTCTGGGAGTTTAAACCATGTCTCTCGCTGAGTTAATTCCTTTGGTGAACAATCTGAGCCAGTCAGACAAATTATCACTCTTCAAACTCCTGGCTGTGCAAATCCCAAAGGCTGAACTACAAGTTATCTTTTCTGCATCAGAGTATCCGGTTTGGTCGCCCTACGACGCAACGGAGGCTGCAAACATGCTGATGCAGATGATTCGGGATGACCGAGAGGCATCTACTCATGCCTGGTACAATCGAGTTTCCCTTTTCTGACGATGAAGCATTACCTTCGAGAATTTGATGTTTGTTTTCAAAGATTCCGATCCACGATCGAGATTATCCGCTTCTAATCAGCGTCGATGTCGATCAAAAATAAAAATGCGATCGCCTCTCTAGAAAAAGCGCGATCGCATCCGGTAGGCGTTGTCATCGCATTTGATGTAGATTTGGGCTATTGTTTGTCATTCATCCCATGAGTCTCAACCCAACATCTATTTGCTTGATTGAAGCTTAGGTGTTGGGTTGAAGCATGAAACTCAACCTACGAGGTAGGTAGTCTAAACAATAGCACTTACAAGCTGTGCTTCTGTCCAAGTCACCCCATTACTAAACTGGACACTCTCAACCCCATAGTTTGGTGAAGGGCTATAAACCTGGTCTTTGAGAACAACTGAATCAGCAATCCCACCAAAGGAGATTTTCAAATCATTAGTGTTGGCTATGCGAGTGACAATGGTATTGGTGGAAGTCAAACCCGTACCGGAAAAGATTAGTTTATCAATGCTGGTATCATTGCTACTATCATCAAGGGTGTCTTGTCCATCTCCTAGATTGAACTTATAGGTATCGCCTCCTGCTCCACCATTGAGATAATCTGTGCCAAAACCCCCTACAATTGTGTCGCCAGCATTAGTGCCTGTCAAAGTATCATTGGTAGCTGCACCTAATGTCAGATAAGCATTCCAAAGCTGTGCTTCACTCCAAGTCACCCCATTACTAAACTGGACACTCTCAACCCCATAGTTTGGTGAAGG
>NZ_JAMZMM010000244.1 GCF_024178385.1 Limnofasciculus baicalensis BBK-W-15
TCCCCACTAACGTAATAATCAGCTTTTCAAATTCTAAGGGGGAGTGCCCACCCTACATGAAACGCTCTATTGAAAGGCGTGGAAGTTATCAGTTTTAACTCTCCCGCTACTCCCTACTCCCTACTCCCTACTCCCTACTCCCTACTCCCCATTCCCTATCAAACCACTGCGATCCCGCAAGGCTAAAACTGTGAATGTAACTAAAGTTCCTAGTAAAGCTGCACCAAGAGATTGATGTGCTACAGTCAATGGTTCAACTTGTAGATGCAGCCGAAACGTAGCCACACCGAGAAGGATTTGTAAAACTACCAAGATAGCCGCAATATTTGCTAATTGGCGTAAATATGGATTTAAACCAGCTGTGCGCCATGCCATCCAAACAACTGTCAACGTTGCCACAGTTGGCGGCACTACACCAAAAATGTGACTGTTAATTACAGTACAGAGTTGAGATGCCCCAAAGCATTGATGTAGTGCCCATTGGGAGGCAACCAATCCACCCAGCAGACTTTGTAAATAAACTAAAATTGCGGCGGTTAAGCCTATCCAAGGTAATTTGTCAACCTTACCCGTACCTTGGTAGGGAAGAAGTGCTGTGCCAATAGCGAGCAAAGTGCAAAAAAATAGCAGTGCTGTGCCTAAGTGAGCTGTGACTATATCAAACCGCAGTAGTTCAGTAACAGTCAATCCACCCAGGATAGCTTGGGACAAAATTAGGAATAAGGCTAAGGTAGCAGCCCAAGGTAGCCAGTTGGGTAAAGAACGACGTTCCCACCAGGATAAACCAGCCAAAGCGATGGTGCTTAAACAAACCAAACCCGCATCAAGTCGGTGAAACCACTCCAAAAAGACTTGAAAATTCATTTGCTGACTTGGCACTAACTGACCATAACACAGAGGCCAATCAGGACAAGCTAAACCTGCATTCATCACCCGTGTGGCACTGCCAACTGCCATCAACAGCAGGGTAGCGATCGCGATTTTCCAGACTAGACTGCGGATGCGATCCTTAGCTTGGGGGAGTTGCTTGGCTGTAACACCATGCTGATGAAGGACTGATTCTGTCATTTACCAACCACCAAAAAATTTACCAAACCCTGAGTACCCACTCATTACCGCTCTTTTCGATGGGAGCGGTAGGCTATTGCCTCTCAACTATAACTAAGTATCTTTTCCAGTGTTAACGATCCCCCAGCAATTCCCTCATACCTTTAGATATTTTTCAGATTGTTAGGCTGCGATCTACAAATCTCATACTTACTTCAACTAAGTTTACATTTCTTTAATTATTGGAGAGCGGGTCACAGATATGCTATGGGAGGTGATATCTGGACTGAATGCCTTATCCTGCAATTATTTGCGCCATGGAAATTTGGCATCCACCAATGGTGTCACCCCAAAAACAACCTAAAAAATATATAAAGATTAACGGTTCTTACCCACTTAACTCTTGAGCTGCTTTAGATTAGTAAACGACAGGAGACCTAATATCAAGGGTTTGATGGTAACAATTCTCCATCTGCATACAAAATAATACGTCCCTATTCCTATCGGTAGGAGGTTGCCTCAACCGTGAACATTCCAAGTAACATTACAACTCTAATCGCTGGCATCGTCCTCACCTTAGTCAGTCTCTGGTACGGTAAAAATCACGGACTCATGCCAGTAGCGGCTTCTGAGGATGCTAGCCGGGTGGACGACATCTTTAACCTGATGATGACTGTCGCCACAGGTTTATTTATCCTGGTTCAAGGCGTGCTGATTGTTTCATTCTTCAAATTTCGTCGCCGGAAGGACGATCAAACAGACGGACCGCCAATTGAAGGTAATATTCCTCTAGAGATTCTGTGGACTGCGATTCCTGCGGTGATCGTTTTGATCATCTCCGTCTACAGTTTCGAGATTTACAATGCCATGGGAGGACTCGATCCGATGGTATCCCACGATCGTGCAAAAATGGCACAAATGAGTGAGGGTGACTCCTCAGCACCACAAAACTTGATTGCGTTTAATCCAGGTAAAGGGGCAATTGCTCTCGGATTAGGTGCTACGCCAAATAAACAAGGTGAGGCACCAGATCTCACTGTTAATGTTTTAGGTGTACAGTATGCCTGGATTTTTAGCTACCCAGACTTAGGAATTGGTGGCGGAGATCTCCATCTGCCAGTGGGGAAACAAGTTCGACTAAATATATCAGCAGCAGACGTGATCCATTCTTTCTGGCTACCAGAGTTTCGGATTAAACAAGACGCTATTCCTGGCAGGGATGCAGTACTAACCTTCACACCAAATAGGGTAGGTGAATATCCTATAATTTGCGCGGAACTCTGTGGTTCTTATCATGGCGGAATGGTTACTAAACTCTACGTCCATAGTACCGAAGACTATCAGGCATGGCTTCAATCTCAGCAAATCGCCACTACCGATGATTTGAAAGAAGCCATCGCAATAAATCCCGCACAACTCTCAGACAGCGAATTTTTAGCCCCCTACGCTGGTGAAATCGGGATCGACTCCCAAACCCTACAGCAAATCCAATAATGTTGTTAGTTATTGGTTGTTAGTTGTTAGTTGTTAGTTTTTAGTTGTTTGTTGTTAGTCAAAAAACCAATAATAAATAACAAATAACAAAAAACCAATAACAAACAACCAACAACTAACAACAAAAAACCAATAAGCAATAATCCCATGTCAACTCAAGCAACAGAATCCCTATTGACCAAAGATTCTGGTCAGGGAAAAGAGCCAAAACAAAGAGTTTGGCAAGATTACTTTACATTCAATACAGACCACAAAGTAATCGGTATCCAATACATGGTTACCTCATTTGTGTTCTATTTTATTGGTGGCGCTCTCGCAGGAGGAATCCGGACAGAATTAGCAACACCTGCTTCTGATTTCGTAGATCCGGAAACCTACAACCGACTATTTACGATGCACGGGACGATTATGATCTTCTTCTGGATCATTCCCGCAGGTGCAGCCTTCGCTAACTATCTGATCCCCTTGATGATAGGTGCCGAAGATATGGCATTCCCGCGACTTAATGCGGTGGCTTTTTGGATGGTTCCTCCTGGCAGTTTGCTATTATTAAGTAGCTTTTTCTTTGGTGCGCCAGAGTCTGGGTGGACTTCTTACCCTCCATTGAGTTTGATTAGCAGCAAAGTGGGTGAGGGAATTTGGATTTTTAGCCTCCTTGTAATTGGGACTTCTTCAATTCTCGGTGCAATTAATTTTTTGACCACCATCTTGAAGATGCGAATACCCACCATGGGGATTTATCAAATGCCCCTATTTTGCTGGTCAATGATTGCTACTTCCGCTCTAGTTTTAATTGCCACACCAGTTTTAGCAGCAGCACTGATTCTGCTCTCATTTGACTTAATTGTGGGGACTAATTTCTTTAACCCCGCAGGTGGAGGAGATCCCGTTGTTTATCAGCACATGTTCTGGTTTTACTCCCATCCGGCTGTGTACATTATGATATTGCCATTTTTTGGAGCAATTTCAGAAATATTGCCAGTCCACGCTCGCAAGCCAATCTTTGGCTATCGCGCGATTGCCTATTCCAGTTTAGCCATTGCCTTTTTGGGGTTAATTGTGTGGGCGCACCACATGTTTAGCAGTGGTACTCCGGGTTGGTTACGGATGTTTTTCATGATCACTACAATGGTTATCGCTGTCCCCACTGGAATTAAGGTATTTAGCTGGTGTGCCACAATTTGGGGCGGCAAAATCAGCTTTAATAGTTCCATGCTTTTTGCTATGGGATTTATTTCTGCCTTTTTAATTGGCGGTTTGAGTGGTGTGATGTTGGCATCAGTACCCTTCGACATACATGTCCACGACACATATTTTGTCGTTGCTCACTTGCATTATGTTCTCTTTGGTGGTAGTGTTCTTGGCTTATTTGCTGGGTTCTACCACTGGTATCCGAAGGTGACAGGAAGGATGATCAATGAAACATTAGGAAAAATTCACTTTTTCCTGACGTTTATTGGTCTAAATATTACTTTCTTACCCATGCACCAGTTGGGATTATTGGGAATGAATCGACGAGTTGCCCTCTACGATCCTAAATTTCAAACTTTGAATATTATTTGCACTGTTGGAGCCTATATTATGGCTGTTTCAACATTGCCCTTCATCATTAATGTGTTGTGGAGTTTGAAACGTGGTGCTAAAGCAGGTCGCAATCCTTGGCGGGCTTTAACGTTAGAATGGCAGACTAGTTCTCCTCCAGCAATTGAGAACTTTGCAGAGGAACCCATTTTGTGGTCAGAACCTTACGAATATGGCATTGACAGCTATAGTATTGACAGCGATCAACAGGTTGAGGCAATTCTGGCTGAAGTAAAAGCGGATGTTTAGTTGTTAGTTGTTAGTTGTTAGTTGTTGGTTGTTTGTTATTTGTTGCTTGTTAAGAAGGGGATCTAAATGCCAACCAATAACCAACAACCAACAACCAATAACCAATAACCAATAACCAACAACAAAGAACCAATAACCATACCAAAGGAGTTTATGCAGAGTTCAACCATCGATCCGTCTAAAACAGCCCTAAATTATCATAATTCAGAGGAAACAGTCACTCAACATGGAGCGCATCACGATTTTCGGATGTTCGGAGTTGCTGTATTTTTGATTGCTGAGAGTATGATTTTTCTCGGCTTGTTTACTGCTTTTTTGATTTACAAATCTACACTACCTGAATGGCCTCCAGCAGGAACACCAGAGTTAGATTTATTGCTGCCGGGAATTAACACAATCAATCTAATTTCTAGCAGTTTTGTCATGCACAAAGGTCAAAGTGCGATTAAGAAGAATGATATCTCTGGGTTGAAAATCTGGTTTGGCATCACGGCTTTGATGGGAGCGTTATTCTTAGTTGGACAGGTTTATGAATACAGTCATCTGGAATTTGGTTTGACTACAAATTTATTTGCCAGTTCCTTTTTTGTCTTGACTGGGTTCCACGGATTGCACGTTACGGTGGGACTTTTACTAATTTTGGCAGTATTGTGGCGCTCGCGCAAGGCGAATCACTATTCTAGTGCAGAACATTTTGGTGTGGAAGCGGCGGAGTTATACTGGCACTTTGTTGATGTTGTGTGGATTATTCTCTTCGCACTGGTTTATTTGCTCTAGTTGTTGTTGGTTATAGGTTATAGGTTATAGGTTATAGGTTATAGGTTATAGGTTATAGGTTATTAGTTATAGGTTATTAGTTATTAGTTATTAGTTATTAGTTATTAGTTATTAGTTATTAGTTATTAGTTATGTATACCGATCAATTTATTTTTAAATCCCGACTCATTATATGAAGATTTAATAGTGAACAGAATCGATATAAATCTCAATCGAGTTGACAGACAATTATGGCAGCGGTTTTGGACTATCGCAAAACCCTACTGGTTTGGTAATGAAAAATGGGGCGCGAGAGGATTACTCCTGATTTTATTAGGGTTAGCATTACTCAATAGTTCTCAGGAAATACTCCTCAGCTATATGAATCGGGATCTGATTAATGCCCTCGCCCATAAAAATATCAAGGCTTTCTACGAAACGATTGCTCTTTCTCTGGGTATAATTGCCATAGCAGTACCATTGAATGCCTTATCTGACTACGTGCAACGGAAGCTAGCTTTGTACTGGAGGCGGTGGTTAACTGAGCGGTTTATTTCCCAATACTTTGACAATAGAGCTTACTATCGGATTAACTCAGATCCCACAATTGATAACCCGGATCAAAGAATTGCTGAAGATATCAAAAGTTTTACTAACGTATCCCTCGACTTGTTAGTTATGCTTCTAACATCTGTCATTACTTTGATTGGTTTTATCGGGGTGATGTGGTCAATTTCTATCCCCTTAGTAATCATATTAGTTATCTACTCTACTCTTGGTACTTTTGGTACAGTATGGTTTGGCAAAAGATTGATTGGACTAAACTTTAATCAAAGTAAGAAAGAAGCTGATTTTCGCTACGGTTTGATTCATGTAAGAGATAGTGCTGAATCGATTGCTTTTTATCAGGGGGAAGGAAGAGAAGTAGATCGAGTAAAAGAGCGATTTAATGGAGTTTATCGGAACTTCAATCGGATACTAAAATGGGAACGTAATCTTAGTTTATTCACCCAAAGCTACCAACACTTAGCGCATTTATTTTTGCCATTTTTAGTTCTTGCGCCGCTCTACTTTTCAGGACAAATTAAGTTGGGAGTGATTACCCAAGCCACTAAAGCATTTGATAAAGGATTAAAATCAATGTCCCTTATTGTGCTTAAGTTTGAAAAGCTTAGTGAATTTGCTGCTGGTATAAATCGTTTGGGATTGTTCGCTCAAACTATAGAAAATCCAGATATCCTTGCCAAAGTTGGACTGCCAACTATTGATACCGTAGTTGATGAACAAGTAGCCCTCGCCCACGTCACATTGGAAACTCCAAACTATCACAATACACTAGTTCGCGATTTATCAGTAACAGTAGCAGCGGGAGAAGGGTTACTAATTGCGGGACAAAGTGGTACGGGAAAAAGTTCCCTATTGAGAGCAATTGCGGGATTATGGCAAGCGGGTACAGGTCGTATTTCTAGACCAAATTTAGGGGATATGTTATTCTTGCCACAGCGTCCTTATCTGATTCTTGGTTCCCTGCGAGATCAGTTATTATATCCTCACACAAATCGGGATATTTCTGAATCGGAATTGGATCTGATTTTGAAACAGGTAAATCTCGCGCACTTACCGGAACGAGTGGGAGGATATGAGGTAGAGTTAGACTTTGTAAGCGTTCTATCTTTAGGAGAACAACAGCGGTTAGCATTTGCCCGACTTTTACTTAGCAAACCGCGCTACGCTATCTTAGATGAAGCGACAAGTGCTTTAGATCTAAAAAATGAGCAATCTCTTTACCAATCTTTAAAAGATTTGGGTATCACTTATATCAGTGTGGGGCATCGATCGAGTTTATTAAAGTATCATTCCTCTGTTTTGGAATTGTTAGGAGATTGCCGTTGGCGTGTGACTCCAGTGGAAAAATATCAAGATGGGGTGTTGATTTAAACCTATAGAGCAATTTTCAGGTATGTGAGGTACAGAGAAACCCGGTTTCTTGAAGAAACCGGGTTTCTGGATTGTATTTAATGTCGATGAGACTTAAGACTCAGGTATACTGACATTCAGGACATAACCTTTCAATTGAGTTGTTCCCTTAGTAAATAGATTCTAACAATTACTACCCACTTTCGGCGATATCTAATCGCCAATAACTAATCTAAACGACAGAATTTGCGATCGCGATCGAATTGTGGCTCTTGCCAGGAAAAGGCAAAATGGCTCACCCCATTAATCCCCGGTATCCGAGTGCGGATTGCCTCCATCTGAGCCTCCAAAGATGGACGATTACTCACCGATTTACCCCAAGTTCCCGCTAAAGCTGGCATCACCATCGTCTCAGAGGATGCCCTATCTGTCACTCGCCTGACTAAATCCTCAATACAATTAGTACGCCCACATACCCCGTAAGACATCGGATGCCACTCCAGCATCGGGGAGAAATGATCCCAAGGTTGGAGTCGGGAATCGTACCCACCTTGCCCCACTATTTGATTACCGTCGGGAAAAAATACTGCCCCCGCTTTGATTCCAGCACGTTGAGCGGGAAGTGAGGCTACTGCAAGAAAGTCTAATACTCCTTGGGCAGCGTGAGCAACTGATAACTGCCACAATTGCCAGTTTAGGGTAGCTCCGGAATCGCTAGCGTCAGGAATTCTACCTTGCCAAAGGGGAGTTTCTTCTGTTGGATAGAGTTTCTTCACCTCTTCTAGATCCCTATTACCAATGGAACCCTTACTGATATAGCGTTTAATTAACTCTAGTCCTTGATTATTTAATGCTCTACCATAGAGTGCTTGGGTAGAAGCATCGCTGTAAATCCACAAATCTTTGACATTACTAGCAACAGAATCTGAACCACTGCCACGAGGATAACGAATATAGTCAAATAAAATACCATCTGGCCGTCTTCTTAAGACTGCCTGTACGAGCTGATAGTAATCGCTTTTGGCTTGATTATTGTAAGGATCGATGAAGGTTTGGGAGCGATCGTCCACATAGGTTAAACTCGTTTCTCCTCTACCATTAATAGCTAGCACCCCTTGCCTATCCGGGCGCTGGGCATAGTTGTAGCCAAAATTCATCGAAAACATCCAGGCGTAAACCTGCAAACCCCGCTCATGTCCTTTTTGAATAGCTTGAGCTAATAAATCTATACGCTCAGTACCAGGGGAGCGCAAAGCAGACGGCCAAACTGTTGGGTTATCGGAAGATGGGAGAAACACCTGTCCATCAAAAAAGACTTCAACGTAGACTTGATTGTAGCCACGATTCACAATCCGATCTAGAATATCATCAATTGCCCCAGCCCGGGTATCACAGGGATACAACCGCAGCCAAACCGCCTGATTTTGAGGCCAAGTGCGATTGCGACACTGTTGTAAGTAAGTCGCGTGCTGTTTTAAAATCCCTTTGTAGTCTTTATCAGCATCCACGCTACCTTTTAAAGCCTTGAGCCGTAAATTTTCTTTTTGGGAAACTGCCTCTTGTGTAAATTTACAATAATTTGACGTTTGAGCATGAGCCGCTTGAGTCAACCACACCTGACTGACTAAACTACTGCTAATCCAGAGTGCTGCGACACTGCTGCGATAAAGATGTCGCCAACACCGCTTCATTGGCAGAAAACCATTAAACATTCCTACAAACACCACAAAAGAACACCAACTCTGTGCGATCGCAAAATAAAATATCTTAACTTAATCTGGGCTTTTTTCTCCTTTCACCGATCTTGCCAATATTCCGGAAAATTGATTGGGAATGGGAACCGAAAATCGTTGTGACATCCTCCTGCGCTAAATCGGAGATTATAGCGCAGGCTTCCCAAAATCACTTTTGGGCATTCCTAGTTCTTCCCTTACAGGGTTTCGCCTCTGACCTAGACTGACTTGCATCAATCCCCGGCAGACCGACTGCATAGGCGTTTTCTATTCCGCAGAGTCCCTGCGTACTCAGTTGTTCTAGTCCACGCAATCTGATTACTTCTGAGGCTGCGTGGTCTCTATCTGTTTCATATCCACATGCACCACATTTATGAACTCATTGTTACCACTACTTCCCATCTATCAGCTTTCCTCAATATCCGTCCCTGCTTGACTACAAACCCTTCTGGGATGGATCTATGCAGGTTGATGGGCATCTTTCCGACCTTGGGCAGGTTTATTTGCCAGCCAGTAATCGGGTTGGTTTTGAATTGAGGAAACAGGATGGACTTCATTTGCCCAAACTTTTTGAAGCGGGGGAAGCCAAAC
>NZ_JAMZMM010000678.1 GCF_024178385.1 Limnofasciculus baicalensis BBK-W-15
CCCCTGATTGATTTAATCTTCAGCAAAAATATAGCGGTGTAACTCACTAGGATCGGGTTCCGGACTAGTTTCAGCAAACTTAACCGCATCATCAATTGTCTCTTGAACTTTCCGATCGATCGCCTTAAGTTCCTCAGAATTAACGAGATTTTGCTCAGTGAGATATCCAGCCAACTTTTTAATCGGATCCCGAGGGAACCAGAATTCCTTCTCTTCCTTAGAGCGCAATTCGTCAGGATCTGCCAGAGAATGACCTCGGAAGCGATAGGTTAGTGCTTCAATTAAAGTTGGGCCTTCACCTGCACGAGCGCGTGCGATCGCCTCTTGAGCTACCGCCCGTACCGCAAGTACATCCATACCATCAACTTCGACACCGTGCATCCCAAACACACTAGCTTTTTTGTAAATTTCTGGCTGAGATGTCGCCCTTTCATGAGCCATACCAATTGCCCATTTGTTGTTTTCCACAACATAGAGAATTGGCAGTTTCCACAAGGCAGCCATATTCAAGCATTCAAAAAACTGACCGTTATTGCAAGCACCATCCCCAAAGAAGCAGGCGGTGACACCAGTAGAAGTCTCATCGCCTAAAGCTTCACGACGGTACTTCGCCGCAAAAGCAGCACCTGTGGCGACAGGAATTCCCTCAGCCACAAAAGCATATCCCCCAAGCAAATGATGCTCGCTGGAGAACATGTGCATGGAGCCGCCGCGCCCTTTACTGCACCCTGTTGCTTTCCCAAATAACTCCGCCATCACCTCCCGCGCTGGTACGCCTGCACTCAAGGCATGGACGTGATCCCGATAAGTGCTAGAGACATAATCATTTTCATGAGTGCGCAATCCCTTAATCACACCCGTTGATACGGCTTCTTGGCCATTGTACAAGTGGACGAAGCCAAACATTTTGCCCCGGTAGTACATCTCGGCGCACTTGTCTTCAAACAAGCGCCCTAATACCATATCCTCGTAGAGGATCAATCCCTCTTCTTTTGCGATCGTTCCTTCTTGAACTTGAAAGTTAGGTAATGTTCGTTCCTGAGCCATTGTACTTTTTAACGCTTGTTCAATCGCCTCTGAGTATATCATTCCCTCCGATACTCCCTACCGAAATTATTACCAACAGGCTAACGCCTTAACCAAACACAATGAAAATATTACAATTGACACTCTCAGATCTTGCATAGACTGAAATGATCGAGAACAAAAACTAAGCGTGGATTAGATGATTTAGGATTACAATATCAGTCCAACCTACGTGGCAAAAGTTGGGCAATTACAATTGAGTTACAGCGAGAGGAAATTATTGAGCTTTTGCAAGAAAATCCTAGCATGAAGCCTTACCTCGAAGAAGCGATCGCTAAATCCTACAAACAGGCGATCGCATTAGTCGTGCAAGAGACACCATTGAGCAAGCAAGATCTCCCGAAAGAGTGCCCCTACACCCTAGAACAAATCATAGACCCACAGTTCCCATGAGAGTTTTAACTCCCCACTCCCCACTCC
>NZ_JAMZMM010000245.1 GCF_024178385.1 Limnofasciculus baicalensis BBK-W-15
CCCCACTCCCCACTCCCCATTTTAAGAATAAATTAGTTCAATTTCGTCTAATTGCGCGATCGCAATATCTGCTTTTTCCAAATGTGCTGCTTCTGCCGTACCCCAGCAAATCCCAATACAACCTGCTGCCCCGGCACTCTTTGCCATTTTAATGTCACCTGCGGAATCGCCAACCATTAGGGTTGCAGCAGGTTGCACGCCCAGAGTTTCACAGGCTTGAATAAATAGCCTAGGATCTGGTTTACTAGGACCATCATCAACACCCTGCTGTAACTGAATGTAAGAATTTAACTGGTGACGCTTGACAAAATATTGCACTTCTGAGGTAGGAGCAGCAGAAAGAATTCCCAGTTTTAAACCCGCCTCTGAAAGAAATTTTAATACTTCCAGACTACCTGTAAATAATGGTGAACTTACTGCTCCATCTTTGATATATCTATCCGCATCAGCAAAAGCACGACGAGCTATTTCTAATGATTCTAACCAACCTCGACCCGTTTCTGCAATATAAGCTGCTGCTGCTATTTCATTTTCTCGAGAGCTACCCACTGCCATTAATCCTGTAGGATCGAGGATATCGCCTTGGATGCCAAATGCCATGAGTAGGGGTTCGCCAATTCCGGGAATTTGAGCATCGATGAGGCGCGATCTTTTATATCCCAATTCTCGCAAAAAACTTTGGGAATCTTCTAGCGTACCATCTTTATCAAAGATAATAGCTTGGATATTGGGAAATGTCACATTCCGACAGCGAATGGTTACCAAGGGGGAATACTCCTGAAAATGTTGCTAATTGCTAATCCTAGCAAGACAATTGGCAATTAGCAATTAGATCCACACATTTACTTGTCAGCTTTAAACCTTTGTTCTACCATATTGTTGCAGGAAGGCTTGGTATTAGAGACATTTGCCATCCTGCATCCCAATTTTTGAGCAGCGACGTTTCGTCATTTTCCAATTCCTCAAGCCAGTCTTCAAATAGCAGATCGTAATGACCTATTTGGGATTCAGGATACCAGCCCTCCTCAATTTTTTCAATAATTTTCGGCAATACTTCGATAAATTCTGGACCTCGCTCTTTCGGATGAATTGTCCAGGCTTTAGGTGACTCCAAAACGGCTCGAATGTAGGAAGTTTCTTCCAAACGTTTTGACACCATCAGTTCCCATGAGTCAAGCAAACCTTTACCTGTGAGACAGTTTAGAGATGTTTTTACTGATGTAGGTAACCCGTTTAAAATTGTATTTTTATAGGAACGCCACATAACTGGTAAGGGTAGCAAACTATCGAAACGTTTGCGATTGATGAGGAAGGCGCGACTGCTAAAAAACTTGAATCGATAGAACCCATCTGGATCGCGATCGTAAGGGACCGATTGGTGTAAGCTACCATCAGGGCTAGGTGGTCCTGTCAGGGGTCTTACTGCCATCACTTCTGGATGTGTTTTCAGTAATTTAATACCTTCTAAGATCCAATTGTAACCTGGTTCCTGATGGAGGAGCATATCGCTATCAAAGTGCAGCATGTAGTCACCTTGAACTTCTTCAATTGAAAAAATGCTGCCGAGAATCGGATATCCTTTATAATTATGAGTTGAGCTAATGGGAGCGCCAAAATGCTTGCGATAAATGCGATCGCGATAGGCTGGTGAATAATCCATATCCACTACCTTATCTACTATTCCCGATGTGAGTAAGCGATCGCAATATTCCCGCAGTTGTGCCATCGAACCCACTCCAGGGCGATTTACTTTCTCTCCTGATAGTGGTGCAGTATCAACAAATAATACCCTTTCCACAAAGGGGAAATCGCACATCTTCACCAGATGGGGAATAGTGTGCATCATGAAAGGCAGATCCGTTCGTGCCACCATAATTGACATAGTACAAGTCGGAAAGTCCTTCAAGCCATGATTGAGGACATCATCTTGGACTTTAAGCCCCTCGCCCCCGGAGCCATGAGGATGTCTTCCCTTTTGAGTGGTTGCGGAGCCAGAAAAACTAGTTGAGTATTTTTGCTGCGATTCCGTATTAATCGGATTGTGGGAGTCGGTTGTTTTGCTCATAGTAGATGTTTCCGCGTTAAGATTCAACAGAATAATGCTTACCTGGAAGTCTACCACTAGAACAATTTAGTTTTCTTTAAAAAAAGTAAATTTTTTCTTAGAATTATTGCAGATGACGATCGTTTCTTAAAACTACCCTGGTTAGCGATTCCCTGCCATACCAGCAAAAACGATCGCTTTCTGCTATTATGCTATAATTTCGAGGCCTCTCACTTACAACCTAGTCAGGTTAATCTCTGAAAGCGATTCCCTCAATCCACAAGTAACACTTCCACAAGTCTTTACTCTCGATCAAAGTCTCAACACTTCTTGATAAAAAAATACAATTATTTACAATCTCCCCAAACAACGATCTATCATTTTGTCATATACTCCCCTGGAAAGGAAAAATCTCTTGTCGCTGAAAAGATCAGCTGATAGAATTGTAACGAGCCGTGTTTATTTTTTCCAAGCCCCACACCCAATCGCCAATATGTTATTGTAATGAGAATCAAATTAAACATGAATAAAATTTTAGAGATCGTGAAACGACTATTTATTTTTATCTTATTGGCGTTAACCTTCTTAGTAGTTGACGCACCGACGGCATTAGCACATAGACCACACGACGTTATCGAACAAGTAGAATTATCTCCAAATTACGAGCAAGACAAAACCCTATTTATTTTTGCTAGGGGCAACTTATTTCAATCCACAGATGGAGGTACAAGTTGGCAAAGAATAGTACGAGGTTTAGATAATGTCGGCGAGTTATCATCTCTCAGTATTTCTCCTCAGACGAAACAAACTCTATTCTTATCAGCCCTGGGTGATGGAATATATAAGTCACAAGATGAAGGTAATTCTTGGATAAAAGTCAATAATGGATTAGACAAATTAGATATTAAGCTTCTGGCAATCTCGCCTCAGTCTGCGGATCTTGTCTTAGCCACAGGAAAGGAAAAAGGACTATATAAAACTAAAAATGGCGGGGAACTTTGGGCTAAAGTGCTAGACAGCAATAACGCCATAAAAGCGATAGGATTTGCGCCAGACAATAAAGACCAAATTGTTGTTGGTGATAAACAAGGTATTCTCTACTTTTCCAGTAATAGTGGGGATACTTGGCAGCCCGGTGTTACGATCCAAAATAGTGGAGCTATTATTGCCATAGCCCTATCCCCTAAGTTTTCTTCAGATAAAACAGTGTTTGTTGGTACAGAGACTGGCGGTATTTTTAAATCTACTGATAATGGAGGATCGTTCGCCCAAATAAATAATGGTTTATCAGATAAAAAGATTGAAGATATTGTCATCTACCCTAATTCAGATCGAGATTTCACCCTTTTGGCTTCGACGTGGGATGAAGGAGTATTTCAATCAATAGATGGGGGAAACACCTGGAAAAAATATAGTAATGGTTTGACGAAAGACGATCAAGCAGATCAATCAGGATTTAAGGAACCCCATTTCAGTAAATTGAGTGTTTCCAATGCCTTTAGCAAAGATAAAACCATGTTCTTGGGGGGGTTCAACGGACTCTTTAAATCCACCGATGGGGGTGAGATTTGGCAAGAGTTACCTACCTTGTCTACCAGCACGATTATTAGTATGGCAGTGTCCCCTAATTATGAGAAAGATTCCACAGTAGCATTCGCCACTTATGTCAAAGAGATTAACATCAGTAAAGATAAAGGGGCAACTTGGCAACTAGTAATGAAAGGGTTAGAAATACCCAGATTTACCAAAGATTTCAAGAAACCAAATCAAGATCCGAGACGCTTCTTCGATATTGCTTTTTCTCCTAACTACTCTTCAGACAAAACCATATTTGCTACTGTATTATGGGATAATTTTTTAAGGTCTACAAATGGTGGCAATAGTTGGGATATTGTGCCGATTCCTAGTACCAAAGGTCGTGGCAATCGTGGCATGACGAACGTTCCTTCACCAAATTTCGCTACAGACAAGACTGTCTATTTGGGAACCCAATACGGTATCATCTATCGCTCTACTAATGGTGGTGCTAGCTTCGACTTTATTGGCGATGTAGGGAATCGCAATTTTAATGAATCGATTTCTCTATTAATATCACCAGATTTCTCCTCTGACAAGACTTTATATGCTTTGGGACCTGAAGGAGTATATAAAACAGTTGATGCTGGTAAAACCTGGCAACCTACAGCTACAGAAAATGGATTAAAAGATATCCACATTCTCCAGTTAGCGATGTCACCAAACTACAAAGTAGATCCGATGCTGCTAGCTGGAACTCCTAGTGGTATTTTGCAAACAAATGATGGCGGGAAAACTTGGGTGAAATTAGCGGGTTCTCCTGAGATTGAAACTGGTTATATAACAGGAATTGCCATATCACCAAATTACCAGAGCGATCGCACTTTCCTTGTTAGTGTGAAAGGAAAAGGATTATTTCAAACCGTAGATGGGGGTCAAACCTTTAGTCAAATTGGTCAAGAGTTTACCAATAAAAATCATCAATTTGCCAAAATGGGTGAGGTTCCATCTGCGGGTATACCAATTAAATTTTCTCCTACCTACGCTAGCGATCGCACTATTTACGGTTTTGGTTCCGCGAAAGGTGAAGTGTTTAAATCCACAGACGCTGGGAATACATGGCAAATTCTTTCAGTACCGCAACAGGAATATAAAATCGATTTTTTCACATCAATTGCACTCTGGTTTATTGTCTATCCGAAATTGAGATTTATCGCAGCAGCAATCGGAGGTGTAGCAGGTTATATCATTTTCGGGTATTTAGGTTTGGAGAAAAAATTACCCTTAAACAAATTAGCGATCCGAGGAATTGGTTCATTTATTGTATTTACTGGAGTATTTATTTTATTGCTATAGTAATTAGCATATTTTTCTCGTTTCTAGTAGGCGATTAATCGCCTACTAGAAACTACTATTTACGTTTTCTTGACACTTACCTAAGTCCTAATTAGCTAGAGATCGTCTGGATTAATCCCCATCAATCTTAATCGTTCGGCTAATTTTTCAGCGCGTTGTAAGGCAGATTCCTTATCAAGTCTTTCTGCTTCAGCTTGTTGAATAGCAGATTCCTTATCAAGTCTTTCTGCTTCAGCGCGTTGAATAGCAAATTCCTTAGCAAAACGTTCTTGTTCAACTCGTTGTAAAGCAGATTCCTTATCAAGTCTTTCTGCTTCAGCGCGTTGAATAGCAAATTCCTTAGCAAAACGTTCTTGTTCAACTTGTTCTTTAGGTGTCGGAATCCAATTTCCCTTATTGTCATACCATCGCAGCCATAGCCGCTGACAACCTTGATAGTCTCCCAGCCATAATCCTATTCCTAATTCTAATTCCTCTATCCAGAATCGCGGTTCTGTTAAAATTTGTTCTCGGTAACGATTTCCTCTCAAATGAAATACTCTTAGTCGATTGGTGTATCTACTAAAAACAAAGTAATAGGGAATCTTCAGAATTTGTTCGTAGACTTGCCATTTAGTTGGTGGTTTATTTGGTTCTGACTCTGTTAATCCTAAATCCTCATCTTCTGTACCCGGTGACAGAAGTTCTACCGCAACGAGAGGACTAAGTTTTTCTTGCCAAATCACATAACTCAAACGTAAGTCTTTTTCTTGGTACAATCTAGGGATACCTACAACCAAAAAGAAATCGGGTCTTTTGTACCAATGGACATGCTGGGAATCGTAGTAAAGATTGAGATCGCTAGCTAAGAAAACTTGGTCGGCTGGGTAATTTGGCGGACAACAGGTATCGCACAAGATATGAGCTTGCCAACCGTGAAATTCATCGGGCAAACCAGGTTCCTCCGGGTTTTCACTGGGTAAGTCGTACATCGTAGGCAGCGTTTCAATAGGAGCTGGCTGCGAATTTGATATGTACATAGCTTTTGTTTAATATCTATTATTAGATTACTGTTTAGATACCAAGTTTTGGAAAATAGGGCATGACGGGGTTGGAGAAAGCGATCTGCTTTGCAGCAGCGCGATCGCATTCTCCAATTCTATCGTTAGCGATCTGCTTTGCTGGACTAGAGTGCGATCGCGCTCCAAGTCATAAATTACTTTTTCCCAGTACCATGTTAGGGAATGGGAGCTGATTGTCAGGAACCCCATAGAAGACAGCTAGGGGCTTGAAAACTCCCCGACTCTAACGAGCGGGAGTTGTAAAACTTGAAACAGTAATTGTCCTGTTGAAAGTGCATTACAAAAGTACACCGAGTCGAGCAACTCCAAGGCGGTAATGGGTAGAACAGACCAGAAGATGACAATTTCCACTATTTTGACGGCGACTCAAGTCGCAGCCGCGTTCCTCCCCGTGGAAGACAGCCAGTTGATCTCCCGCTCGTTTTTTGGTGAAGAAGAGTAAAAGGAGTTAAGTTGACACTCCCCGGTCTAAAGACACACTGTTGATGATCCCATGGCCTAGTTGCCAAGTGGGGATTGAACCCGCTACCCTATTGCCATGGCATCGGTTGGTAGCTGAGTGCTGGGAAGTGTCAAGGCGCTGGAGATCCCTGGTGTCAGGGAGAGGAGCGGTTGAAATTTCAGGAGATCCCAACTTAGATTCATCAGAGCGATCCGATAGCTAGCTACTTTTGATAAGCTTAACTAAATAGCGATAAAAAAATTAAATTATTGCCAAATCTAGACAAGAAGTTTACAGACAAGTGATTTAGTCTGGAGGATTAAGCCATGTTACACCTGATTTATGTCATTGCTTTCACAATCATCGCCTTTCTAGCCATTGCCAATTTGATGCGCAGCTTGATGACGCTGGGTATAGATTCTCAAAGGGGTTACCCTACCCCGAGAAGATCCCCCTTGGCTGGAGATCCTACTCCCCTAACGCACCCGGAAATGTTCGACGATCGTGGGAACCCCATTAACGAACCGTTATTAGTGATGCGCTCAATGACTGTTGAAGATGCTCGTCAAAGGTTAGATGCTCTCTATAATGCTTCTCCAGGTAGCAGTGTGGATAAACCAGAAGAAATTTAGAAGCAGTTGCAGGAGTTCTTTTGAACTCCTTTTAACCTTTTAGGTTGAAATCGAGTCTTTGAATTAAAATTAAGCAAATTGATGCTATTTTAGCAAATCCTTTGGAGGAGGGAATTGTCATGAAATCTAAATTATTGTTAGCAGCTATTATCTCCACAACTGCGATCGCAACTAATGTTGTGTTGAGTTCACTCACTCCAGTTCAATCCTGTATGATGAGCAAATACAATGACTATCAGGCAGAATACAACCAACCCAATTGGCTTCGCTCTCCTTTATCAGCAGCGATCGCATTACCAGGAATCGCTCTGGCAACTGCCCTGTTTGTAGGAGGTCGAGCTTACGAAGCTTAGAATAGTTCAAGATTTATCGACTACCTTCACTAACCCGTGGCGCACTCCATAGATCATGCGATTAAGAGTATCTTCGGCATCAGCGCTATAGGTATCATCCCACGGTTCTGTCATTAATTGATACCAGTCAGCAAAACTGATCTGACGATTATTCATCGTCTCAGAAAACAACTGAATCAACTCAGACGAGTTGGTTCCGACTTCCTGTGGATAAAGTTTTTCCATGAGATTCCCTAGCTTTTTTAAAAGTCTGTATCAGATTTTACCAAAAACTCTTTCGCCCATCAAGTTGATATCTGTCAATTTATATAAATCAAAGTAACAAAATGTTACAATTATGATAAAATAGCGAAAATTACCAATCGGGAGTCAAGATCCTAATGAATTTATTCATGGAAGTCGGAGTAGGTAGCACCTCTCAATTTCCAGTTTATTTTACGCTGGTGTATGTCGTCGGATTTATTGCCGCCGTAACAATTGGCTCAATAGCCTGGTACAACTCTAAACGTCCTCCTGGTTGGGAAAATGCGGAGCGTCCCAAAATTGTGCCCAAGATTAATACATCAGACAATTCCGATGTGGGGGATAGGGAAAAAAGTTAAGCCTGACCGAAAAACGAGCCGCAAGCCCCTGGCTTTAGCCACGGGGATAAGGCGGTGGCGACTTGAGTCGCCGTCAAATATTCAAGACCAATAAACAATAGTAATAAAACTTAATATTAAGAGATGACTAAATATTGTATATTGATTATTATCGATAAAAAAATCAAGTATAATCGCTAGTATACTCTGATGGTTAAACAATATATTCATCAGCAAAAAAACGTCTGATGCTATTAGCTTATATCTATAAACTCGACCCTTCTTCATCTCAAGCAAAAGAGATGGAAGAGCAAGTTGAAATGTTACGGCTTCAATATAACTTTAGGATTAGAGAAAGACTTGACGCTTATCGACAAGTTACCTTTCCAGCGATGGGGGATTACTGTGATATTTATACTCGCGGTGAATCCAGCCCGTTAAGTTGTTCTGTTTCTAAAAATGCTCTTTATGGAAATCCTTGGACAAGAGATAAAAATGGTTTTGGTAAAAAACGAAGTCCTTTGGCACAACAAGATGCTGATTTACCCAATCTCAAACGGGAACGTCCTTGGTATCAGCGGATTCAACATCATGTCTTACAACAAATGTTAAGACGAGTTGACGAGGCATTTCAAAGATTTTTTCAGGGGTTGAGTGCTTTTCCTAAAACTAAACGTCGGGGGCAATATCATTCCTTTAGTTATCCACCAGGAGATGTCAGATTTAAAGGAAATAAAGTTAGATTGCCAGGGATTGGTTGGATGCGATTCTATCAATCTCGCTTAGTTCCAGACGGATTTAAAGTTAAAACTGTTACAGTGCGGCGTAAGTCTGATGGTTGGTATGTTTCAGTCCGATTAGAAGATACGTTAGTTCCTAACATGCTCTCGCCACCTGAAGTTACTTCAGCAATTGGGGTAGATTTAGGGATTAAAAAAATCGTCTCAATTAGCACGGGTGAAATTGTAGCTAATCCGAGATTTTATGCCAAACAAGAACGAAGGAGAAATATTAGAAGTCGTGGAGCTAGTCGAAAAGTAAAAGGCTCTAAAAATCGCCTTAAAGCTTATCGATATCTGGCTAAACTCGAAAATAAAGTTGGGTTACAGCGTCAAGATTTCCAATGGAAACTAGCTCACAAATTAAACTCAGAGACTAAGTGCTGTATCATCTTTGAAGACTTAAATGTTAAGGGGATGCTCAAACGTTGTCGCCCAAAAATTGACTCAACAACAGGGAAGTATTTAGAAAATGGACAATTAGCAAAAAGTGGATTAAATCGGGCAATTTGGGATGCGTCTTGGGGTTCATTGAAAGAGAAAGTCAAAGTAATAGCTG
>NZ_JAMZMM010000246.1 GCF_024178385.1 Limnofasciculus baicalensis BBK-W-15
CAGAAGGGACTACTCTAACTTTACACCATAACCGCCTTGGCGGTTGCTATAATAACCCGCGCAGGCGGGTTTTGTCTGTGTAGCTGCGGTTTCAACCGCTAATTAATAACCCGCGCAGGCGGGTTTTGTCTGTGTAGCCTGGGCGATTGGAAATCGCAGCTACACTTTCCCAAGTCTGCCTGCGCAGACTAATTAAAAACCCGCGCAGGCGGCTTTTCAACCGCTAATTAATAACCCGCGCAGGCGGGTTTTGTCTGTGTAGCTGCGGTTTCAACCGCTAATTAAAAACCCGCACAGGCGGGTTTTGTCTGTGTAGCTGCGGTTTCAACCGCCCAATTGGAAGGCGTGCAAGTTACTAAAATTAGCCCAACCACCTCATCTATTGCTAGAAAAACAGATCCCAACAACAATCACTGAAGCCGAAATCCCTTAGCAGCTAATTGCTTGCGGAGACTTTCAATAATTACCGCATCCAGAGTATTATCGCCACGATTAGCCATCGCTTGGCGCTGTTTCTCCACATATTCGTCACGTTTTTGAGATAAATCGCGAATCTTTTCTTGAATTGTCTCTCTTTCAACTTTCTTCGCCACGATATATTCTTGCCTTTGGGCTACAGTCATACTCTGCATCGCTTCGGGTAAGGCATCATTGGCTAATTCCTGAATCGTAACTTTGCCCCCATCGACAGCATCAATCAAATCCCATGAATCATTTTGGTAATATTCCGAAGCCTTAGCCGCACCTCGCGTCACCAAATTGACACCAGAATTAGTATCTTCAATCGCCTGACGCTGTTGTCCAACTACTCCTTCTGCACCATAAGGAATATAGGTTTCATTGAGTTTAGCATTCAAAGCGGCCATTTCGCGATCGTAAGGCGACTCAATAAAGGCAATCTCTTGGTTTTGGTTAATATTGAAGCTGCTACCCTGAGCTACCGTCGCACCAGAAGCCCAAAGTTGTCTTTCCTGACTTTCCGCTGAACCACAATATATAGTATTAACGAGGGTATTTCCCTTAACAGCGAGAGTCACAGATTCATTCCAAGGAATTGGTCCTTGATCGAATGGTTCATTACCTGCAATAAAGATAACATGAAAATCTTCCTTATTTTTACTCCAGTTTAATTCTCGCATAGCAGACTGAATTACCCATCCAGCATATTCTTGCCCACCTCTCGTTTCAATACTAAATAGTTTCTCAGAAACTAAATCTAATTCAGGAGTAAATCCAGTTAGGAGTCTCACAAAACCTTCCTCTGAGGGTAAATTATCGTTACCATAATGGTAGAGAGCAACTTCTAACTCTGGCACTTCGCCATTTTTGGTTACTTTGGTTAAATAATTAACAATTTGCCAAATCTGATTCCGTGTTTGGTCAATCAGTCCATCCATACTATTGCTAGAATCTAAAAGAATAGCCATTTGGATTTTAGCTTTAGCAAAAGCTTGGCTGGGAAAAGACAAGATGCTCAAAGTGAGAAATGTAGAGAACAAAATTCGAGTTAGTTTTTTCATGGCTTTTTCTGCTTTACTGTTTAAGTAATAACTTGCACCCTATATCAATAATAATAATCCAAAAAAACCTAACCCCCCAACCCCCTTCCCTTCAAGGGAAGGGGGAGCTATGGGTTAGTCTAGCGGCACGTAATGGCTAGACTTCGTGAAAGGGCAGCTATGGGAAGCCTCGTGTGGGAAGGTGTGGGAAGGGGGGTAATAAGTTGGAAATATTGGCGTAAAATTGAGAGATACTGTCTATCCTGTTAACGTTTGCATCAGTCTTTCCCTCAAGCCATCCACTGTATTAACCCTAATTGTTCCCATCCTTATCCTCAACCTGGGGACAATAAGTTTTGTAATAATTGTGGGAGTACCCTAGTGTTGCGCGATCGCTATATTCCCCTGAGACGGCTTGGATTAGGCGGATTTGCGGCTATTTATAGTGTATGGGATTTGCGCGATGCCGTGGGCGGGCGAAGCCATAGCACTGAAAAGGTATTGAAAGTATTACTAGATACTTCTCCCAAGCTCCTTCAGCTATTTCAACAGGAAGCTGAGGTTTTAGTACGACTCCATCACCCCGGTATTCCTAGAGTCGAAAAGGGTAATTATTTTAGTGCAAATCTAGCTAATTCTCAAGGGCGCTCCCTTCCCTGTCTAGTAATGGAAAAAATTAACGGAGAAACATTAGAAGAAATTCTCAATCAGTACCCCCAAGGATGTCCAGAAGATTTAGTTCGAGATTGGCTATGTCAGGCAGCAGATATCCTGGAAGAATTACACGGTTTTGGGATTATTCACCGCGACATCAAACCCTCTAATTTAATGTTGCGCCAGGAAACAGGACAATTAGTAATAATTGATTTTGGCGGCGTGAAACAAATGGGAGGAACTTCCCATAATAATTCTACCAGATTATTTTCGCCCGGTTACAGTCCACCGGAACAAATTGCCGGGGAAATAGTAGAACCTACTGCCGATTTTTATGCCCTGGGAAGGACTATGATTCAATTACTTACAGGAAGAGATCTATCAGAATTACATGACACCGTAACAGGTGAATTTCGCTGGCGCAATTTCGCATCAGTAAGTCCAACCCTTGCCGATTTACTTGATGATACAATTCGCATCAATCCCCAACAACGTCCCGCTACAGCAACAGAAATACAGCAGCGTCTCAAGATTAGTTTGCGGAAACAAAGAAAATCTCCCCCAGTAGTATCATCTATTTCACAAACCCTGCTGTTAGCCACAGAAACCCTAATGACAGCATCCCTAAATGCCATCGCAATATTCGGCGAAGGTGTTACTGGTACAGTCAGTTTTATCTTTAGGACAATTACTAATATTGTACTTGCCTGTTTAGATACCACTTTAGAGATGATATTATCCGGTTTATCCGCCAGTATTGGTGTTATAATTGGCTTTATTTTAATTAACTGGACGACATTAGAAGATCCCTTAATACATTGGTTATCAACCCATTGGTTAGATATTTTTCCTGATACTCAAATCAAATCATTCTCAGGAATTATAGTATTTGCTATCGCCGGATTATTTACCGCCTGGGGCATGACAGTAGGCGGCGGATTTGGACAGGAACAACGTTTTTTAGTTGCCGGATTTACAGGTATTATCGGTTATAGTATTAGCTGGTTAATTTGGCAGGTATCTGTAGCAAATGCACAAATAGAAAGGTTGATTTTAGTCACAACTACCATAGCCGTTTTCCCTCTCATCTTAGGATTGGGATTGCCCAGCCATTATCTGGTTCATGGGTTAGTTGCGGCAGGAGGTACGGGTATCGTTTTTCAAGGTTTATTTGGGTTAGGTTGGTTGCCTAAAGAAGTTATAACTAATATTTTTGCTGCATCTAATAGTAGCACAATTGATATCGTTGGCAGTGTGAGTTTTTTTTGCTTGTTGGGAGTTACTATCGCATTTTGGTTGGGGGTAAGTTATTATTTGTTAGTTCCTCTATTGCGCTGGTTGGGTTGGCGGTAATTGATGAAGAATTCAGTAGGTTATCCATTATGAGATTAAGATAAATATTATAAAAAACACTAAAACACTAAGACACTAAGGAAGAGATAGATGCTCTTTTGGGGGAAAGGGAGTATTTTACAATAAATTAATCGCGATCGCACCTTATTCCTGGGCTACATAAGTTTCAATAACGGTTTTCCAAGTTAAATAGCCTACCCCATTCAAATGCACTCCATCCAGCGTATATTTAGGATCTAATTGATTTTGCTCGTTTGCCAATTTATGATATAAATCAATATAGGAGTAGGCAAATTCTTTTGACAACTCTTCCAGTTGACGATTCACAGCCATCAAATCCTGATTATCAACTTTAATTGGATACTCTTGATTATTCACAGGTAATAAGCTTTGGACGAATACTTGAGTATTTGGTGTTTGTGCTTTAATAGTTTCCAGAATAATTTTATAATTTCTGGTTATTTCAGGTACAGATTTACCTTCATTCCAAATATCGTTAGTACCAATCATCAGGAATATCTTTTGCGGTTTTGCCTCGACAATTTCCTTGAGACGGGCAATTACTCCCTCTGTAGTATCACCAGAAATACCCCGATTTTTCACATTAGCATTTCCCAACCATTCACCCCACTCTCCTTGATCCGTGAGACTATCGCCAACAAAAATAATAGCACGATCGGATTTAGGCAAGAGATTAAACTGAAGCTCTCTCATTTCGTGATATGGTGAAATCTGACTATTCCTAGTCCGTACCCCTCGTAAATTGCCTCGATTCTGACCCACACAATCGCGCGGTGTAGTAATATAAGATAATCCACCACAACGAAAAATCGAGAAACCTAACCAACCAATAAATATGAGATTACAGGTAATTGAAATAAAAACTATTGCTCTAGTCTTATAGTTCATAGTTAATGAAAGTAAATAGTAAATAAATCCAAAGAGGAGCAGGGGCGCGGGGGAAAGAAAGTTACTTTTTTGAATGGAATTTGGTATTAGTAATAATTCTTCATATATCTTGATATTATTTATCACTTGTGAAAGCGATCGCTCATATAGACAGGACTTACAAATTGACACCATTACTAGCGGTTAATATGGCAAAAGATGACTTGTACTCCCATATTTAGTACTGCGACTTAATACCGAAGGTAGTTAAAAGTTAACCATAAATAGTGGTGGATTGTTGAGCAATTATGGCAGAATATATAGATATTTTCAAGTTCTGAGTAAAAAAATGAAAGTTGTCAAAACTCTATTACATTTATCCCGTTCGGCTGCGGCAGCAGTAACCGTTGTCTTTTCTGTTGTTGTAGCTACTCCTAGCTGGGGAGTTTCTATCTTTCTCACAGGTCACGATCCGGACTTCCATTCTTTTGTGGGAGGTAATACTACTGGGGCAAGGAACATCAATAATGTCGCTATTAATTACGTGACTGATCCGGCTTTCAACACCTTCACCAGTGGCGGGATTAATAAATTTCTATTTGTAGAGTCTAAAATTGCTCCTCCTGGCGGTCACGTCAATGGTGTTAATGGCATTCTCGCCAGTGGTTACACCCTTGGAGTTGACTTCGATCATGTAGATGCTAGTGGATTAAATGTAGCGCTAAATCAGCTAGGAACTACCTACAATGCGATTGTTGTTGCCTCAGATTTTGGTGGTGTCCTCACACAAGCAGAACTCGATATTTTGAATGCTAGATCAGGTGACATTATCAACTTCCTTAATGGAGGAGGAGGTCTCTATGCACTGGCAGAAGGTAATAATGGTGCCCATCTTACCCCAAATGGGGGGTGGTTTGGCTACTTACCTTTTATAGCCACAAGCACTAACCTGAATCAGTCAGAAGTAGGCTTTACCGTCACACCCTTTGGCGCTAGTTTGGGTCTGACAAACAACGATATAAATGGTAACGCTTCTCACAATATTTTTAATGGGACTTTCGGACTCAATATTGTGGATGTTGATTCACAGGGAAATATTATGTCCCTGGCTGGGAGAAACCTTCCTCATGAAGAAAAAATACCAGAACCTGCTGCTACATTGGGTATATTGGCGTTTGGTGCTTTCGGTGTAGCTTCAGCATTGAAACGGAAATGGAACAAGTAAGATTGGGATAGTTAGTTGATCCGATTGTCATGAGCAAGGTAATATAAAAGCTATGTTAGCGATCGCTAACATAGCTTTTTTACGTTAAACTCCAATGGTAAACAAGAATATTTCCTTACCCAAAGGGTGTAGAATTAGACCAGCAGATTTGGACGATCAATCCGGGCTAAAACAATTATTATGGGAATTTACCCTTAGTGAAGCAGTGGGAATTTACTTCCAACAATTTATTTACATTCCCATTCTACTTTTTGCCTCTTTAATCTCAATCTGTATCGCTTGGATATTGAATGTAGATATCAGGATTATCAGTAGTTTAGCGGGACTAATTATAATCGTTATTATCTATATACTCTGGTGGATCTTTATCAAACCGGGATTAAACTGGGAACGATACTGGGTGATTGAATGCAATTTCCGCTTAGTCGCCTGTGGCACAGTTGAAAAATACCCTACCTACTCCCGCCTCAATTACTTATACGTTAAACCAGAGTTGGGCGATTACTCAGAAACTAGTGCCAAAAGTGGCGATTACTGGGAGCAAAGCGCAAAACGCGATTACGCCGAGCTTACCGCCAAAAGCGATAATGGCGAAAGTAATACCAAACGCACGAGCAAATTAACTGAATATCTAATCCGATATCTAATTCAACAAACCAATCCACCTATATATTTATTATGTCAGCCAAACATGGTTGAATTTTATGCTAACATAGGTTTCGTCCGACCTTCTTTGTCAGAATTACCACCCCAATTTGCTAAACGTTATCGTAGTTTTAAAAATTCGGCTTTAGGTGTTATAATGCAATTCAAAACTAACTTAGACGATTCCTAAGTTAATTAGTTTAATCAAGAGATAAAGTCGAATAATATGCTTTCCGAACAACAATTAAGGCAATTTGCTGAGGCATGGATTGAGGGATGGAATTCTCATGACTTAGATGTAATTCTCTCTCATTACGCAGACGATGTAGAATTTAGCTCTCCCTTGATTGTCAAGCTTTGGGGAGATGCAACTGGCACGATCGAAGGGAATGAAAATTTAAGGAGTTATTTTGCTAAGGGATTAACCACGTATCCAAAACTTAAATTTGAGCTGATACAGTTACTGTTTGGGGTGAATAGTATTACTATCTATTACCACAGTGTTAATAACCTTCTCACGGCTGAAGTGATGGTATTGAATGAGGAGGTGAAAGCGATTCAGGTGAGGGCACATTATTACCCTTATTTGACAGAATGATGACTTCCAGAGTAAACTTGTCCTCAATCCAGTTTAAAGATATCATTTTTTGTAGTTACGAAACCCAAATCACTTCCATAGTTAGCGAAACAGGTAATTCAATCACCAAATACACCCATGAAAACAGTTTTATTCCTTTGTACCGGAAATTATTACCGCAGTCGATTTGCTGAATATTTATTCAATAAAATAGCATCAAAACAAGGTTTAAGTTGGGTATCTGATTCTCGCGGATTAGCCCTAGAAAGAGGAGTTTATAATATAGGAGCAATTTCTAAGTATGCTATTGCTGGTTTAGCGGAACGTGGAGTAAGTTTAGATTTAGATATACGTTATCCAATAGCTGTAACAGAATCAGATTTTGTCACTGCCATCAGAATTATTGCGCTAGATGAGAGGGAACACCATCCTTTGATGATTGAACGCTTTCCCAAATGGGTGGATAATATTGAATATTGGCAGATTCACGATGTGGATAAAACTGCTCCGGAGGAGGCGCTTCAGAAAATTGCCGATAATATTCAGGAGTTGATTGGAGAGTTAGGGAAATAGTTTCCCCCCCAGATACTCTATGAGATATACCGGATAATTTAATAGTGAGAATTGGAATCAATTAAACGGATTCCTCCACCAACAACCCATCCGCTGCCAAATCCGCTCTCCCATCTGCCACCAATTCAAGATTAAATAATATAATGCACTGGAACTATATTTAACCCTACGTGTCTGACAAACCAAAACCATCACGTTCCCTAGCTGGAATAGCCGGAATCGTCGCCGTTGCCACACTCATTAGTAAACTCTTTGGCTTTGTGCGGGAAGTCGCCGTCGCCACCGCCTTTGGAGTTGGTCCCGTTGTTATCGCCAATACCTACGCCTACGTGCTTCCCGGCTTCTTATTAATCTTACTAGGCGGGATAAATGGACCATTTCACAGTGCCTTAGTTAGTGTCTTAGCCAAGCGCGACAAATCAGAAGCAGCTCCCCTAGTGGAAACTGTCACTACAATAGTGAGTGGCATATTACTGTTAGTAACAATTATTTTAATTCTATTTGCTGGAACATTTATTGATATCCAAGCACCAGGATTAGATCCGACAACAAGATCCCTTGCCATCCAACAGTTACAAATTATGGCACCTTTAGCCCTATTTGCGGGATTGATTGGCATTGGTTTTGGGACTCTTAATGCTTCAGATCAATATTGGTTACCTAGCGTTAGTCCTTTGTTCTCCAGTTTAGCAGTAATTTTAGGATTAGGCGGTTTAGCCTTAGTTTTAGGCGAAAATATTAACGCGCCCCAATATGCCCAACTCGGAGGAATCGTTTTAGCGGGTGGGATTCTTGCAGGAGGAATTTGGCAATGGCTAGTGCAACAAATTGCCCAATGGCGTTCCGGGATGGGTAATTTGCGGTTGCGGTTTAATTGGCGCATTCCTGGTTTAAAAGACGTGATGAAAGTAATGGCACCTGCCACTTTTTCCTCTGGAATGCTACAAATTAATGTTTATACGGATTTATATTTCGCTTCCTTTATTCCCATGGCAGCAGCAGCGATGAGATATGGCAATTTAATTGTCCTCACACCATTGGGCATTATTTCTAATACCATATTAGTACCCCTATTACCAGTATTTTCCCGCTTAACTGCCCCAGAAAATTGGCCTGAGTTGAAAATAAGAATTCGTCAAGGATTACTCCTCAGCGCCTTGACTATGTTACCTTTAACCTCAATTTTTGTCTCTCTTTCCGTACCTATTGTCAAAGCAATATATCAGCGTGGTGCTTTTAATCAAGAAGCATCTAACGTAGTAGCACCAGTCTTAATGGCTTATGGTTTTGGCATGTTCTTTTATTTAGCCAGAGATGTTTTAGTCCGAGTATTTTACGCCTTGGGCGATGGCGAAACCCCATTTCGCATCAGTATTATCAATATTGTCCTCAACGGCGTACTCGATTGGCTATTGGTAACACCATTTAAGACACCCGGTTTAATCTTTGCCACCATTAGCGTCAATATCATTTCCATGGTAGTATTTTTATGGATATTGCACCGCCGCTTACATGGCTTACCGTTAGGAGAATGGAGTTTATCGCTATTGATGTTAACAGGGATTAGCGCGATCGCAGGATTTAGTAGTTGGGGTGTTAGCTCGGGTTGGGATAAATGGATAGGTAGTGGTAATTTCCTACTTCTAATATTACAAGTTAGTTTATCTGCGCTGGTAGCATTTGGCATTTTCGCTCTTTTAGTCACGCGACTAAAGTTACCCGAAGTAGATATATTAGTCTCCCGCCTCCGTCAGAAGTTTGGCAAACGGGGTTCCAGCTAACTTTTGTTATTACCGAAAAACGAGCGAGAAGCTCCTGGCTAAAGCCCTGGGGAGGAACAAATAATCAGGAGTGGAAATGAATCAACCAACTGTGAGGATTGCCATGGAATTAAGTTTTCCGG
>NZ_JAMZMM010000679.1 GCF_024178385.1 Limnofasciculus baicalensis BBK-W-15
CCCATTACTCCACCCAACGAAATTTGATTGGACGCAGCATCCCGTTTTTTTGAAAAAACCGAGTTTCTAAACGAGCTTTGAGCTAGGATTGAGTTGCGAGCGTATTTACACGAGAGTGTATTATATAATAAGTTAAGGGAGAGAACGAGATATTTAACAATGATTTTATTTCAGAAAAATTAATTCAGATCCACTTTTATGTCAATGTCTGTACAAGTAAGTTTGACTAATCGGCAACAACATGTTCTCTGGGCTACTGTTCGTCACTATATTGCGACAGCAGAACCCGTAGGTTCTAAAGTTTTAGCCCAAGAATACGATCTAAGTTTTAGCCCTGCTACTATTCGTGCTTGTATGGGCGTTTTGGAAAAATCTGGGTTATTGTATCAACCTCACACCTCTGCTGGAAGAATACCTTCAGACTCTGGTTACCGTATTTATGTCGATCAGCTAATCACGCCATCGGAAACTATGGGGCGACAAGTCGAACATTTACTAGCAGATAGTTTGAAATTGGAAGAATCTAACTTTGAAGTACTCCTGCGAGATGCAGCCCAAATCCTCTCTACCCTCAGCGGTTATATTGCTTTAATTACTATGCCTCAAACTCGAACAATGCGATTGCGCCATTTGCAATTAGTGCCAATCCAACCCGGGCGAGTAATGTTAATCGTGGTGACGGATGGTTATCAAACCCAATCTGTTTTAATGGAATTAACTCAGTCAGAAAAGGAGGAAGTAGAGGGCGAAATTGTTGAGCATGAATTGCAAATATTATCTAATTTTTTAAATAGTAAATTGCGAGGGCGATCTTTGGGTGAAATTGCAATATTAGATTGGAGTGAACTGGATCGCGAATTTGTCCAGTATGCTGATTTTTTGAAAAATTTACTCTCAGAATTGACTCGTCCGATTAGGACACCTGTTGCGACACCAATTCTAATTCGGGGCATTTCAGAAGTATTACGTCAGCCAGAATTTTCCGAATTGCAGCAGGTAAAAATGTTGCTACACCTATTAGAAGAGGAACAGGATCTACTTTGGCCTACAATTTTTGAATCCCCAGAGGAATTAAACCCTAAGCGTCGGGTAAAAGTGCGGATTGGCGCAGAAAATTCTTTAGCACCCATGCGTACCTGTACTTTAGTTTCTGCCACCTACAAGCAAGATGAGATACCCGTAGGAAGTGTTGGTATTCTGGGGCCTACCAGAATGCTATACGAAAATGCGATCGCTCTAGTAGAAGCGACGGCTGATTATTTAACAGTGGCTTTGAGTCAAGTTGCTTGAGGAATGGGGAATGGGGAGTGTTTTCTGCCGTGGAAAATTTGGTTTAGGGGTGTTCGCGTAGCGTTCTCGTAGAGTAGCATTTGGGGGATAAGTCATGGGTTAAACCCAAGGTTATATATCCAAATGCTTCACCCTTCCCAGGTTTGAAAATACTCCCTACTCCCCACTCCCTACTCCCCACTCCCTACTCCCTACTCCCCACTC
>NZ_JAMZMM010000025.1 GCF_024178385.1 Limnofasciculus baicalensis BBK-W-15
GTGTAACAAATCCGAGGTACATTAACCTCGTACAATAAATAATATTTGTCTAATTCCGAACAGACCCTATGAGTTTGCTGCTACAGTCATCCGCTCAGGATTTAGCTCTACCCTCTACCTCGAACCTACTGCTACAACATCGCCTCAAAGTTGTGGAGGAATTGTGGGAGTCGGTTTTGCGCTCGGAATGCGGTCAGGAATTAGTCGATTTACTCGCATCACTGCGTCAATTGTCTTCGCCAGAAGGACAAGCAACCGATTCTCCTCAATCCTCCGTCCCAGAATTAATTGAAAAGCTTGACCTCAATGCCGCAATTCGGGCAACACGGGCTTTTGCTCTTTACTTCCAATTAATCAATAGTGTTGAACAGCATTACGAACAACGGACTCAACTCCTCTCAAGACGGGTAACTTATCAGAAATCTAGCCTAACAGAGGGATCGTCCTTTAAACCAGCTAGCATACAAGCTAACGGCAATTCTGCGATCGCTTCTGTTCCAGACACTTCCCTAAAGCCAGCCCCAGGCATCGCGTCTGTCGATAGTCATAATCATGGAGAAAGTCACCAAGTTGGCTCAACTCAGGTGGGAACAGTGGCAGAATTACAGAAAAAAAATGGGCAGGAAAACAGTAGTTCCCCCCCCCCATCCAGCACCTTTCACTGGCTATTTCCCCAATTACGAGAACTAAACGTACCACCTGGCCAAATTCAGCGATTGCTGGATAACTTAGATGTTCGCTTAGTTTTTACCGCTCACCCCACAGAAATTACCCGTCACACAATTAGGGCAAAACAGCGACGGATTGCTAACATATTGGCATTACTGGACCAAGCAGAAGATGCTTCCAGAGCTTTAGAATTAACCTCATCATGGGAAGTTGAGGCATGTATCGAACAACTGCGGGAAGAAATTCGCTTGTGGTGGCGTACTGACGAATTGCATCAGTTTAAACCCACTGTTCTAGATGAAGTAGATTATACTCTCCACTACTTCCAAGAAGTCCTATTTGAGGCTATTCCTCAATTGTACTTCCGCCTCAAACAATCCTTAAAAGCATCATTGCCCCGCCTTAAACCACCAGCCAAAAACTTCTGTAAATTTGGCTCTTGGGTAGGCTCAGATCGAGATGGTAATCCGTCAGTGACACCTCAAGTTAGCTGGCAAACTGCTTGCTATCAGAGAAACTTAGTCCTAGAAAAATATATCGAATCTCTCGGTAATTTAATCGGATTATTAAGTTTATCCCTACACTGTAGCGATGTTTTACCAGAGTTATTAGACTCCCTAGAACAAGATCGTGCAGAAATGCCAGAAGTGTACGAGCGCTTATCAATTCGCTACAGACAAGAACCCTATCGCCTGAAACTAGCCTACATCCAAGCCAGGTTGGAAAAAACTCTCGAACGAAACCTCCGTATCTCCCAAAGTAAACCCCTACAAATGGAAATATCTGACAATGGGGACAGATGCGTTTATCGTTCCGGAGCAGAGTTTTTAACAGAGTTGCAGATGATTGAGCGCAACTTAGGAGAAACAGGATTAAGCTGTCAGGAATTAGAGAATCTAATCTGTCAGGTAGAAATTTATGGATTTAATCTGGCACATCTAGATATCCGTCAGGAAAGCTCTCGCCACTCAGACACAATTAATGAGATTACTGCCTATCTGGAAATATTACCAAAATCTTACAATGAATTATCGGAAGCAGAGCGAACACTTTGGCTGGCAACAGAGTTACAAACAAGACGACCATTAATTCCTACAGAATTACCATTTTCTGACAAAGCCCGCGAAACTATCGAAACATTCCGAATGTTACGGCAATTGCAACAGGAATTTGGTGAGGAAATTTGCCAAACCTACGTGATCAGCATGAGCCACGATGTCAGTGACTTATTGGAAGTACTATTGCTGGCAAAAGAAGCAGGATTATACGATCCCTCTACCGCGAAAAGTAATGTGCGGGTAGTACCCCTATTTGAAACAGTAGAGGATTTAAAACGAGCGCCGGGAGTGATGAAATCTCTATTTGAGTTACCCCTATATCGCGCTAGTTTATCAGGTGGTTATGAGTTATTGGCAACCAACAACGGAGAAATAACCAATGACAGCGAACAAATAATCAGCCTCCAAGAGGTGATGTTGGGTTATTCTGATAGTAATAAAGATTCGGGTTTTCTTAGTAGTAATTGGGAAATTCATAAGGCTCAAAAAGCCCTCCAAACTATTGCCGAAGGGTATGGTGTAGAATTGCGGATATTCCACGGACGTGGTGGTTCCGTGGGACGCGGTGGTGGTCCAGCTTATGAAGCTATTTTGGCTCAACCTGGTCGCAGTATCAATGGGCGAATCAAAATTACTGAGCAGGGGGAAGTGTTAGCGTCGAAATACTCCTTGCCGGAATTAGCTCTTTATCATTTAGAGACGGTAACAACTGCGGTAATTCAAGCGAGCTTGTTGGGTACTGGCTTTGATAATATCGAGCCATGGAATGAGATTATGGAGGAATTATCAACGAGATCCCGGCAACATTATCGCGCTTTAATTTACGAACAACCTGACTTTTTGGATTTCTTTAATGAAATAACACCAATCCAAGAAATTAGTCAGTTGCAAATTAGTTCTCGCCCAGCGCGTCGGGGTGGGAAAAAAGATTTCAGCAGTTTGCGGGCTATTCCTTGGGTATTTAGTTGGACACAAACCCGTTTCTTATTACCGAGTTGGTATGGAGTGGGTACTGCCATTAAGGGGTTTTTGGATGAGGAGCCGGAAGAGAATTTGAAGCTGCTAAGATATTTTTACTTGAAATGGCCTTTCCTGAAAATGGCTATTTCTAAGGTGGAAATGACTCTGGCAAAGGTGGATTTACAAATAGCAGGTCATTATGTCCGGAAATTGTCAAAACCAGAAGATCTAGAAAGGTTTGAGCGGTTGTTCGAGCAGATTTCTAATGAATATAATCTTACCCGCGATTTGGTTTTAGCGATCGCAGAACATAAACGGTTATTAGATGGAGATCCCGATTTACAAAGATCCGTTCAATTGCGGAATGGTACAATTGTTCCCCTCGGTTTCTTACAGGTTTCTTTGCTGAAACGGTTGCGTCAGCATAGTACTCAGACGGCGACAGGTTTTGTCCAATCTCGCTATAGTAAAGGTGAGTTATTGCGTGGGGCGTTGTTGACGATTAATGGGATTGCTGCGGGTATGCGGAATACGGGTTAAAATGGTGATAGAAAGGCGGTTAAAACCGCATCTACATAGACAAAACCCGCCTGCGCGGGTTTGACTAATGCTTCGAGTAATGTCTACTTTTTAATTAACCAATATGCTTCTAAAAGAGTTAATTATACAGGAACTCGATCAAGCCTCAGAATGGTTATTGGTTGAAGTTTTAGACTTTCTGAAGTTTCTCCAGGCGAAGTCTCGGCAAGAGACGCTTGAAGTCAGCCGACTCAGTGAGTCGTCTTTGCAAAAGGATTGGTTACTTCCAGAGGAGAATGAGGCTTGGCAAGATTTGTAAAAGGGGATGTGGTGGTTGTTCCTTTTCCGTTTTCAGATTTGACTCAGGCAAAGCGTCGTCCAGCATTGGTGATAGCGGTTTTGCCGGGAGATGATGTTATTCTCTGTCAGATTACGAGTCGGACAGTAGTCGATCAATATGCCATTGCGATTGAGATGGATGACTTTAGTACGGGTAGTCTGAATCAGGTAAGTAATGTGAGACCAAATCGGCTATTCACGGCGGATCGGCAAATTATTTTGTACAAAGTGGGGCAATTGGCTTCTAAAAAGTTTGATCAGATTATTGCTAAGATAATTGAGATTTTGCAAACCTAACACCAACAGTTTAAAACAGCCGCTTGAGGAGCCAAAGCGATTGGAAATCGCGGCTACACAAACCAACTCCGCCTTCGCGGACTAAAATGAAATCAGTAGCGTTGAAACCTGCGAAGGCAGGTTTTGTTTGTGTAGACGCGGTTTTAACCGCCTCCCCCCCCTTTTTTGAATTAACTAATATGCTTCTAAAAGCTTGAGGAGCCAAAGCGATTGGAAATCGCGGCTACATAAACCAACTCCGCCTTCGCGGACTAAAATGAAATCAGTAGCGTTGAAACCTGCGAAGGCAGGTTTTGTTTGTGTAGACGCGGTTTTAACCGCCTCCCACGCGGTTTTAACCGCCTCCCCCCCTAAAATCCTCAAATAAATGCCATGCTTGAAAAATATTACCTTGCATCAAAGCAGCAATACTAGAAAGTGCTTTAATTTCTGGCAGATTCGGATTTAGTATCTCGGCTTGTTTGAGCAAATTCTCCGCCTCTTTGCCCCGCCATTGATAAAGGTAGACAAAGGCAAGATAGGCGTAGGCATAAGGATTTTTGCTATCTAGCTCGACTACTTGCTGCAAAACTGCGATCGCGCCTTGGGGATCTTTCTGTAATATTTTAGATAGGGTTAAGGCGTAAGCTAAGTGTAAATCCTGCGGTGTCGATTTGAGCCGATAGGATAAGGCTAAGTCTGCCTGTATCAGATAATCTTGAATTGGATCGTATTGATTAATTCTACCTGTTTCTTCAAATACAGGTGCTAAAAATTTTGGTCCCTTGGGTAAGTTAGTGGCTAAACTCCGTAATTGAGTAACTAAATCTAATTCAGGGGCGGGGATAGCTGGGGCATTATTATCGATTCTGAGAATAATATTTGGTACAGAAATAGGATAGGTTTCGCCTGTTTTCCGGTTGAGATAAGTGGCTGTTAGTCTGTAGTTACCTTCTGGTATATCCGCTGGCGGTAACATAGCGGTTTTTTCAATAACTTGAAATTGGGAATCTATAGTAGTGGATTTTTCATTAGTATACAATTCTCCCATCCCAATCGCGCGATCTTGTAACCATTGTTGTTGAGATGTGCCTCCCACTAGTTGCCACGTTAATAATACGATACCAGATTGTAAATCTTGCCAATCGCCATTCCATTCGTAAGTTACTGGGATGGGCGCTCCTGGAGGAGCTTTTTCTGGTATCATTACCATTTCTAATTTGAGTTTTGAGTTTTGAGTTTTGAGTTTTGAGTTTTGAATTTTGACTTCAGGAGCATCCCAATTTGGCAAAGATACTCGTTTTTTGACAAAGTTTTTACCCCCCCAGCCCCCCTTGTTAAAGGGGGGAGCAAGAATACGACTTGCATTTCTTCCAAATCGGGATGCTTCCTTAACTTCTATGGGTGGTTCACTTCTATGATAAAGTTTTAATATACTATTATCTGGCAAATTCCAAGTCTTTTGTAACATAAAATCTCCACTTGCCTCCACTTCTTTCACTATAGCTGCTTGTGCGGCAGGAACGGAACCTTGATTGCCAGTTTTAATCAGAAACCAAGATAGAGATTTCGTATCTTGTTTTACCTGTTTTTCTCTGACTCCTACTTGTCTGCCATAAACTTGGAAATTATGCAATGCGCCATAATAATTAAGATTATGCTGGTTAATTTCTCCTGTTGAAGGTAACACGCCTAATGTTGTGCGCAAGTAAGGGGAAGTTTTGCTAATTTCTTCAATAACTTCACGATGAGGAAAGGTAGCACCTAGGTAAGGGAAATGTTGTACGCGAGGACTTAAAATTTGAGTTAAAACAGTACCTCCCAATGGGTATATATTCAATACCATTAGCAGGAAACTTAGTCCAACTGTACCCCAGCGAATACTATTCCCCCATCGCCCTTTCCATTCCAATAAACCATTTGCTAAAAATAACGATAATACTGGTAAAATAGGTAAAATATAACGAGCGTCTTTGTTGACATTCAAGGAAGATAGGAGATAGCCACCTACCAAAAATATCCCTAGCCAACGGAAGCTGGATAGATTAAAAGCAAATAATCCCCGCCTCCCTGGAAAAATCCTTGAATTACCTTCTGCTTGTACTGGCTTTTGCCTTTGCCAATAAAGGATAAATCCAACAATGGGGACTAATAATAGAGACCAAGACACCAAATAAGGTAAAATCTTCCAGTAATATATCCAAGCATCTAGGGTATTGAGGGGAGGATCGCCTTCTGCGATCGCAGAATCAAGAGTTGCCCTTTTCCCAGAGGTTAAAATTAACAGCCAGTTGGCGCTATACCAGGGACTAAATATTAATGCTGATATCAATAAACTAGTTAATAACTGGGCAAATAGTCCCCAATTTCGTTCTCTAATCGTACATGCGATTGTCCAAATAATCGGTATTATTAAAAATAATAGCGCAGTTTGTTTTACCATCAGCGCTAATCCCAAACAAACTCCCAATCCTACTGTCCAAATTAGGGAATGGGGAATGGGTTTTTTGGAGTGGTTTTTTGGGAGTGGGGAGTGGGGAGATTTTGGGCTTTTACTTGTTATTTTCCAACCAGTGAGACAGAAAAAACTTAGGGTAATAACTGTTGTTAAAGGATAGTCTAGAAGAAACTCCAAACGATAGCGATATAATCCCGGTAACAGCATCGTTAAACCTCCTGCCCATAAGCCTACTTTTCTACTAAATAGCTGTACTCCCAAACCATAAACTGATCCCAGAAGAATGGCACTACATACTAGTAAAATTAAAGTAGCTTGCTCGTAACCTTTACCAAATAAATTTTGGATAATAGCAGTAGCAATATAGGTAAAAGGTGGTATTTTAGAGGAAAGATGCCAAAAACTATTCCACCACTCTCCAGATAACCACTCAGGATGCTGTAATGCTCTTAAGTAATTTAAAGATCCGGTAAGATAATCAGCTTGATCCCAACTTGGCACGGATCGATCTAGTGCAAACCAAATGCGATCGCAGATAGCCGTTATTAGCCATATTATCCCCAGAATCAGTAAGTCTTTGAACTGTTTGCTTTTCTCTATTATTGACACTTGTTGGTTGTTTGTTATTGGTTGTTTGTTATTATTTTATTCCCCATTCCCCATCGCTCGATACTGCATCCGCTGTACCATTTCCCATTCATGGTTGAATTGCCACTTTAATAGCTTGACGACTTTTCATATCTTGTAATGCTTGTTCTAACTCTATTAATGGTCTAGTATTGGTAATTAACAGTTCAAAAGGTATGGTACGACTCGCTAACAATGATAGCGCATCTCTGACAAAGGTAGGGGTATTGTGAAAAACACCTTTGAGAGTTAGTTGATTGTAATGGATTTGTTCCGTACTAACAGTAATCGTAGTATCTCGCGGACAACCACCAAATAAATTAATTGTCGCACCAGGACGACCAGATGCGATCGCAGTTTCCCAAACTGATGGTACACCCGTTGCTTCAATTACCACATCTGCACCCCATCCTTCAGTTAAATCTTTGACAACAGTAGGTACATCTGGCAATTGATGGTAATTAAATATTTGAGATGCCCCTAATTGTTTGCCTATTTTCAGGCGTTCATCATTACCACCAAATAGAATAATTTCACTAGGATATGAGACTTTTCTTTCTGCCTCTTGCCTGCCCAAGGCTGCAACAAACATTAAGCCAATTGCCCCATCACCGATAATAACCACGCGATCGCCTGATTTAATATTAGAATGGGCGATACCATGGAGAACACAAGCTAGTGGCTCTGTCATTGACGCTAAAGCATCGGGTAAATCAGGAGGTACTGCCAATACATTATGTTGTACAATGGGAGCAGGGATTTTGAGATATTCAGCAAATGTGCCGTTATTAAATATCAAATTGGAACAAAGAGAATATTCCTGACGTTGACAAAAAAAGCACTTCATGCAGGGAGCCGAATTATTTGCTACGATGCGATCGCCAATCTGCCAACCTGTCACCCCTGCTCCCAGGGAGATGATTTCCCCGACAACTTCGTGCCCGAATAATGTTGGCGGTTTTAGCATTCTCGCATGACCACCGCGCCGCCATACCTTAAGATCAGTACCACAGGTGGTAGCTGTTTTAACTTTAATTACGATTTCCCCAACATCCGGTGTAGGAAAGGGAACTTCTTCGAGACGTAAATCTTCTTTACCGTAGAGTAAGGCTGCTAGCATTATATCAAATCCGTTGGTATTGGTATAATATCTTTTTTTTAACACAGAGAGCGCAGAGGTGAACACAGAGGTACGCAGAGGTTTTTCTGTCAGAGGTTGAATGGTTCCGATACCGGAAATGATATAACGCACTAATAAACCTACTAATAGTGTGGTTGAGAAAGTCTTATCTTAGTTTAACAAGGAACAATAAAATGAAAAATATACCACAATTACCCTCCCTAAATAATGAGACAATGTGGGCAATTTTAAATGAAAATATTGATGACGACACGGTAAACAGACTGGTTTGGTACTATTTAGGATATCGCTATAATACAGTAGAAAATAAGTGGGAAAATACAGAGGTTGCGCCTGAATGGAAGGAGGTATATCCAGAGCCACCAAACTTCATTGAAAACCGTCCACCTACACTAAAACTGACTAAATCAATTCCCCAAGAGAATAAACAGATGTTGAAAGAATATTTGGGGTTTAAGGGGTACAAAATTGGAGAATTTGGTCCTCGACAAACTCGGAGAGCAACAGCGGCTAATTGGTTATTAAGTTATATGAGAATTCAAGGTTTAATCTAGTAAAGGCTTTGCGTAAGTCCTATAATATTTGATTTGTCAAAACTCCAAACTCCCCCCACTCTCCCAAGAAATCGCATTTTCACCGGATGAGCGAATAAACCCTGCGAAATAACAGCTATAAGACACGTTGGGCTTACCGACATGAATAGCGACAAGAATCAACAGCGGGATAACAGTCAAACATTGGCAATTAATTCTCAAGAAGCAGAAGCTTACAGCAATCGGGGTTTACTTCGTACTTATGAAAACGATTGCTGGGGAGCCATGCAGGATTATAACCAAGCATTGCAGCTCGATCCTAACCATATCACAACCTACCTAAATCGCAGTATCCTCCGTTTGGAATTAGCAGATTATCATGGCGCGATCGCAGATTGCAATGCCATCCTCAAAATTAATCCTAACCATCCAGAAGCCTATCTGAATCGCGGTTTAGCTTATTTAGAATTAGACAATTACCAAAAAGCCATGGAAGATTATAATAGCGCCTTAAAAATTAATCCCAATCTTGCCGAAGTTTATTTTAACCGAGGCTTAAACAAAGTCGCATTGGGCGAATATCAAGAAGCCATTGCAGATTTTACCCAAGCGATAGAAATTAATCCTAATTATACTCAAGCTTACCTCAACCGAGGTTATACCCGCCTCCACTTAGGTGAGAATCGGGAAACTATCGAAGATTTCGATTGCGCACTTCGTCTCGATTCAGTTGCTGCCAAGGAATTTTTTCATCAAATCAATCATATCTTTAAGGATGATATCGATGAGGGAACAGATAAAAATCAACAGCTAATTCAAGGTATTTTGATCCAAGGTAATCTCAGATATGAATTAGGAGATTATCAAGCCGCAATTGATAATTATACACAAATATTAAATCTAGAACCAAATAATATCGAAGCATACAACCGACGCAGTACTGTTCGTTCCGCGATGGGAGACTATAAAGGCGCGATAGAGGATTTAGAAAAAGCCACAAATATTTGCACTACTCAGGAACAATCCCTAGCACAAAAAGCAGTTGAGCCAGTCCAAATAACCGCAAAAGACTATCATCAACGAGGTGTAATTAAACTTCAAAAAGGAGATTTTTATGGGGCAATTTCTGAATTTAACGCCGTCTTGGAAATTAATAATAATGATGCCACTGCCTTGACTTGTCGCGGTTTTGCCTATCGCCGACTTGGAGATAATCGCAAAGCAATTGTAGATTTACAAATGGCGGCAAAACTTTTTGATGAGCAAGGGGATGTGAAGTCGGCGCAGGAAATAGTAAATACACTCAAAAAGCTTCAATCTTAGTTATTATTAGCGATGGAAATATCCGCCAAAATTTAGATATACAGGCTTACACAAAGCTTCTATATGTAGGGTGTGTTAGGCTTTGCTAACGCACCAGGAAAACTAGTACTACTCCCTTGGCGGTAGAAGATTATCTATCTCTTCCTTTGTGTCTTAGTGTCTTAGTGGTTTTTTCAATTGACCGAGTAGAATGATAAAATACAATAATTATATCCGGAGTATCAGTCATGGCAATTGAGAGCAGAAGATGGAAAGGATTATTTGTCCCCAGTGAAATAGTCGAACTCAAACAGATGTGTTTTACATCAGGGAAAGTCTTTCAACCTGGAAAATATATCGCAGGGGAATTACCCGATATTGCCTTTGAAATGGGTTTAGTTGAGGCATTACCCCCAGTTAAAGGTAAAAATGCTCAAATTGAACCTCCTCTGGAAGGATGAAGGCTGAAGTTAGATAAGATTAAACATGCAAAGTAATCCTTATGACTGGATAGATGAATCTCTCGCTACCATCCACAAGGCTGACTGGTATCGTTCCGTGCAAACTATCCAAAGTATTCCTGGTGCTGTTGTAAAATTAGATGGGCGAGAAGTTATCAATTTTGCCAGTAATGATTATTTGGGATTAGCTGGAGACGAAAGATTGATTCAAGCCGCGATTAATGCTACTAATAAATATGGTACAGGAAGTACTGGCTCTAGATTGCTGAGTGGGCATAGGGAAATTCATCGAGAATTAGAAATTGCGATCGCAAATCTTAAACAAACAGAAGATGCACTAGTATTTAGTTCCGGTTATCTGGCAAACTTAGGTACAATTGCCGCTTTAGTAGGAAAGCGAGATCTAATTATAGCAGATGAATACAATCACTCCAGTCTAAAAAATGGGGCAATTTTAAGCGGTGCGACGGCAATCAACTACAGTCATAATAATATCGAAGATTTACACAAAAAACTAGAACAACATCGCCAAAAATACCGCCGCTGTCTAATTACTACAGATAGCATATTCAGTATGGATGGCGATTTATGTCCATTGCCAGAGATATTAGCAATGGCAAACTCATATAATGCCATGGTGCTAGTAGACGAAGCCCACGCTACTGGAGTTTTGGGAAAAACAGGTGCAGGTTGTGTGGAACATTTTGGCTGTACCGGAAACCCGATAATTCAAGTTGGTACTCTCAGCAAAGCATTAGCAAGTTTAGGAGGATATGTAGCAGGTTCCTCAATCTTAATTGACTTTCTCAGAAATCGCGCTCCCAGTTGGATTTATACTACCGCGTTATCTCCTCCTGACACTGCTGCTGCCTTAGCTGCTATTCAGACTAGTCAAGAGCAACCACAACGACGTACTCAACTTTATAATAATGTAAATCTCCTGAGAGAAGCGCTAAAAAATAACTTACCTCACCTCAAACTTTTACCATCTGAATCACCGATACTCTGTCTTGAATTTCCAACTACCAAAGATGCTATTAATGCGGGAAAAAAGCTAAAAGATACTGGCATATTTGCCCCAGCAATTCGTCCCCCTACTGTTCCCACTAGTCGAATTCGCATATCAATTATGGCAACTCACAAACTTGCCCATATTCAACAATTGGTAGAAGCATTAGAGAATATAGATTAATATTATCTAGGCAAAATCACAATAAACTCAGCATAACTCCCCACTTCCGTCTCAACTTTAATCTCCCCTTGATGCCCCTGTACAATAATATCGTGACTAATAGATAAACCCAAACCCGTACCTTCACCTGTAGGTTTAGTCGTAAAAAAAGGATTAAAAATTTTCTCAACTACATCAGGTGGCATCCCCACACCATTATCGCGGATACGAATTTCCACCCTATCGCCAAGATTTTTGGTACTTACCCACAGCATTGGTTCAAACTTTTCACCTTCATCATTAGTTATAGTTAATGATTCATTCTCTGAGATTTCCTCTGACTCTTCACTTGCTAATTGTTTTTGCTTTTTATATGCAGCATAACAAGCATTATTAGTCAGATTGAGAAATACTCGACTTATATCCTGTGGTACAAGAGTAATTTCACCCACTGATTCGTCATAATCACTTTCGATAATAATATTAAATGCCTCATCCTTTGCTCGCATTCCATGATAAGCGAGGTTAACAAATTCTGCCAGAAGATTGTTAATCTTAGTGGGTTCTCTTTTCCCGCCACCACCTTGGGCGTGCATCATCATGCCATGGACAATATTATCAGCACGTTTCCCGTGGTGGTTAATTCTTTCTACGTTTTGCCGCAAATCGGTTAAGATTTCTTCTATATATTCAACTGTTTCTGAGTCTAGGTTTTCTTGTTGATTATTGATTTCATCTTGTAATTCTTGGGTTAAGTCTACGGAGAGTTGGGCAAAGTTATTGACGAAGTTTAAAGGATTTTTGATTTCGTGGGCTATCCCGGCAGTTAATGCACCGAGGGAGGCGAGTTTTTCTTGGGCGATGATTTGATTTTGGGTAGTTTTTAGTTTGTGGAGGGTGGTTGAAAGTTCCTCGTTTTTCTCTTGCAATTCTTGGGTTCTTTCTGCTACTTTATCTTCTAGAGTGCGGTTGTATTCTGCTAATTCTTGGTAGAGGCGGGAGTTTTCAATGGAGATAGCAGCTTGGGCGGAGAGGGTTTGCAAAAGTTCGATACGCTCCCTGGTAAAGGCGTTGGTGGTGAGGTTATTTTCGAGGTAGAGAATCCCGCTTAATTTGCCTTGGTTGATAAGAGGAATACAGAGGATAGATTTAGGTTGGTTGGCAATAATGTAGGAATCGCGGATATATTGTCCTTCGTTAACTGCATCGTTTAAGAGGACAGTTTCTTGGCTGTGAATGACATAGTTGGCGATGGCAGGAGAAAGGAGGTTTGGGGAGTCGATGGGAATTGATTGTAATAATTTTGCCTCTTCCTCATCCACATTTCCTTCGGCTTCAATGAACCAATTTTCGTCTTTCTTTAAAATCAGGAAACCTTTTTGCGCCCCGGCATTGGCAATGGCGATTTTCATCAAGTTGGCGAGTAAGTTTTTTAAGACAATTTCTTTAGATAGGGTTTCTGAGGCTTTAATGACGGTTTCGATATCTAGGGATTTAGCAGAGTGCCCGGAGGTGGTGGTGATGGCAGTTTTGGTGACATTATCGGATTCGGAGGATGGGGAGGTAAACCATTGGGGATACTTTTCTTCTAAATCTTCGACTTTGCGTTTTGCTCCCCAGATTTGATAGCATTGCCGTGCTTTTCTCATGTAAAGTTTAGCAAATTCTTCTTTACCTAGTGCCAGCCAGAATTGGGCAGCTAGTTCATTTCCTAATGCTTCGTTTTGGATAAATTCGTGTTCTTTGGCGGAGGCGATGGCGCTATCGTAGAGTGTCATTGCTTCTTGCCATTTGCCGGAAATCCGAGCCATTTCTGCGGCGACGAGGAGATATTTATGGAGGAAGTTTGCTTCGCAGTTATCTGCCCAATCTTTCATTTGTTTTTGATTGGTTTCAATTTGATGCCAGTATTCTTTTTGTGCTTGGGGTGATGCGTTGGGATAGTGGGCGATGAGAGTTAAGGAATAGTAAAAATTATGGCTTGCAACGGATATAGTCGCTGGAATATAGCCAAGTAATTTAGCTGATTCTTCTAATAAACTTAATGGAGCTGGTTGTTCGTATAAGTATAGTGCTTGAACTTTAAATATCTGATAAAAACAAATGGCAGCCATTATTTGAGTTTGTAAAAAATCTGATTCTGGTAGTTCCTCTAAGTCAAAACATAACTTGTCTTGACTTTCACCAACTAAATTTTTGAGAACTATTTTGGCGGCTAGTATGCAGTTAATCGCCCAGTCATTTTGAGTTTCTTGACTAAAATGAAGACTGCGCTCTGCTTCTTTTAGTAGTATTTCTAAATTTTTACCCTGATAGATAAGACTATATATTTTATAGGTTAGGGTATAACCTACAACTTGTAAATCTCCAACTTGTAAACTTGCATCACGTCCTTCGTCATTAATTTTTTCAGAAAATTTGATATGGGCTAACCAAGGCATTGTCATATTACCATGAAGCTGACAGGCCACTCCCTTAGAAGCTAAATTATTATACCGATCGGATAACTTCATACTAAGTAAGCCAAATTCATAACCCGTGCGATATTCTTTAAGAGCATGAGTATTAATAACACCAAAGAAGATATAGCCCATTGGAGAGAGTGGTATATGACCATATTTGATATTAAGATTTACCATCTTGCTACCGACAACATACATTAATGTTGGGTCTAGTATCCAAGCCGCAGGAAAAATACGAGATAATATTTTGAAGATTGCTCTTTGTTCCAATCGCTTCATTTCAGAATTATTATAGAGTTCGCCAATGGAGCGATTGCCTAAGTTTTTACGATATGCAACTAATTCTTGTTCAAAGGCAGTATAAAAATTTTCTTTTGGTAGTTTGCTTCCCAGAATTTGAAGAGCAACTCGTCCCAGGTCGATCGCTTCTTTAACGTTTCCTTGTAATGTAGATTGAACGATTTGGAGATAGTAAAATTCTGCACTATCAAGCGGTGATTTGACTCGCTCGATAGCTACTTTGAGTAATTTCTGAGACTCTTGAAAATTTACATTTAGATACTCAACTTCTACAAGCTCTTTGTACAAATCGAGTGCCATTTCGTAGCGTTCTTCCCAAATATCTCCGGGAAATTCATTAAGAGCAATCCGAAGATAATCTTGCGCTGCGGAGTAAGCGATTGCTTCTTTTGCTTTTTTTCCTGCATCTAAATTAAGTTCTAATATTTCGATCTTTTCTTCTCGATCCTCGATTATAGTCAGTCCTCTATTCAGATGATTGACTAAAGTAAATATTTTTTCATGCTGTTCATCCCTCTCCCAATTTGCCAGTAATAATCTCCCTATTTGAAGATGAACTATTTTCCTGAGATCGCGATCGATGAGAGTATAAGCAGCCTGTTGGATGCGATCGTGCCGAAACTTATAATTTTGAATTACTAAATCTGATTGAATGGGTATTTTTGAGGTTATTTCTAGTTCTGAAGTCGGTTGAACTAAACCCTGTTGTATGGCTGGTAAAATATCCTCAAAAGTTTCCGAGGGAGATTTTTCATAAATAATCGAGAGGGGACTGAGATCGAAATTATTGCCAATACAAGCCCCTAAACGTAATACAGCCTGGGTTGCTTCTGGCAATTTTCTTAACTTTCCAAGCATTAAATCGACAACATTATCGGTGATGTCTAAGGCTTGAATTTGAGAGATATCCCATTCCCAACATTGACAATCGCGATTGAGGGTTAAGAGAGTTTCTTCGTAGATCGTTTTCAGAAATTCATTAATAAAAAAGGGATTGCCAGAAGTTTTTTGTAAGATTAACTCGGTTAAAGATGCGACACTTTCCCGATCGCAATGAAGCGTTTCTGTGAGAAGTTGAGTAATATCATCTGACTTGAGCGGCGTTAAGATAATCTGATTAACAATCGTACCTTGTTCCTTCAATCGTTCGATCGCCAGTATTGTCGGGTGATTGTCATCGACTTCATTATCGCGATAAGCACCGAGTAAAAGCAAAGATTCGATTTGGCTATCTGTCATCATTAACTCTATCAGTTTTAGCGTGCCAAAATCAGCCCATTGCAGATCGTCTAAAAAGAAAATTAAAGGATGGGATCGCTTGCAAAATACCCGGATAAAATTCTGGAAAACTTGGTTGAAGCGATTTTGTGCTTGTGCGGGTTCTAGGGGTTGAATCGGAGGTTGAGAACCGATAATTTGTTCAATTTCGGGAATTACGTCAACAATAACTTGTCCGTTAATTCCCAAAGCTATTTCTAACTTCTCCCGCCATTCGTTCAATTGATCTTGGTTTTCTGTTAGCAACTGTCGCACGAGGGAGCGAAACGCATCAACAAGAGCAGAATAAGGAATATTGCGTTGAAATTGGTCAAATTTTCCGGCAATAAAATAACCGCGCTGTTGGGAGAGAGGCTTATATAGTTCTTGAATCAGTGCCGTTTTGCCAATGCCAGAATATCCCCCTACTAACATCATTTCAACCCGATTTTGAGCTGTAGTTATTTCTGTTTGCTCCTCTTGAATTTTCGGTTGGCTAACTCTTCTAAATGTTGCCAGCAATTCCTCAATTTCTAAATTTCGACCGTAGAGTTTTTGGGGGATTTCTAATTGCTCGACTAAATCGTAACGAGCGAGGGAAAATTCGGCAATTTCTCCAGTTTGCTCTAACTGAAAGTAACATTCCTCTAAATCTGCTTTCACTCCCAAGGCACTTTGATAACGATCTTCTGCTGTTTTTGCCAGCAATTTCATTACGATTCGAGAGATTGCTGTGGGAATTGAGGAATCGATTTGGTGAGGAGGAATGGGTTCTCGAGCCAGATGGCAATGAACTAACTCTAAGGCATCTTGAGTATCAAAGAGTAGTTGTCGAGTGAGGATTTTGTAAAAGGTTGCCCCCAGAGAATAAAAGTCTGTTCTGTAATCGAGCGCTCGGTTCATTCTCCCCGTTTGCTCTGGAGACATATAGGCTAACGTTCCTTCTAAAACATTGGGGTTTTTAATGACTGGATTTTCTCTGGTAAAGATAGTGGCAATACCAAAGTCGATAATCTTGGCTTGTCTGGTGTCGGGATTAAACAGAATATTAGCCGGATTAAAATCTTTATGAATAATATTGCTCCCATGAATTTCGGCGAGAGCTTGGGCAACTTGAATGCCAATCTGAAGAAATTCTAACAGTGAAAAACTTTGGGACTGTAGCAAAATATCCAGGGATTGAGCGCCGAAATCTTCTAAAACAATGGCAAGGGTATTTTCATAAGGAAGCAACTCGTAGGCGGCGATTGCACCATCAATATTGAGAGAGCGAGTGATTTCGTATTCTTGCTTATATCGTGTCAGTTCCGAAGGAGTAGGATAATCTTGTTTGAGGACTTTGAGGATGACAGAACGCTGATCCCTGGATTTAGCGCGATAAACTAAAGAGTTTGCGCTTTCGTAAATTATGGAAACAATTTTATAATCGGTAATCTTACTCATTTCACTTTAATGTTTTGCCTTTAGTTAGGGTTTGCATCACTCTTAATAACCCGACAGTGGTTCAAACCACTGTCTAATAGCTTAAGTCCGTTAAAATTGAGATCTTGCACCATTCTCAATAAAGTTCTAGAACCCTTGATATTTCGTTGATATCGTCACAAAAAATCAAGCTTTTTCAGCCTTAATGACATTGGTGCAAGATCTCAGTTAAAACGGACTGAAATCCTTTCTTAATAGTCGGTTGAAACCGACAACTTGCAGCAGTAGCGATAACCGGGCAGTGGTTAAAACCACTATAGCTTAAGTCGGTTAAAATTCAGATCTTGCAGCATTCTCAATAAGAGGCAGAGCCTCGATATTCTCGTTCCCAGGTTCAACCTGGGAACGAGGGTTTGGAGGCTCTGCCTCCGGTTTATTGCAACTGGTGCAAGATCTCAATTAAAACCGACTTAATCAGAATTCTAGTCCATTTTAACTCAGATCTTGCACCATTCTCAATAAAAAGCTACAACCCTTGATACTCCGTTAATGTGGTCACCAAAAATTAAGCTTTTTTAGGCTAATTGACATTGGTGCAAGATCTCAATTTTAATGGACTTGAGCTATAAGCCGTAGAATTAATTTATACCCGACAGAGATTAAAATCTCTGTCTAATAGCTTAAGTCGGTTGAAACCGACTGAATAATGAATGATTATTTTAGTCCATTTCAATGGACTTGAGCTATAAGCCGTAGAATTAATTCTACGGCGGGTTTGGCTCCTTACTGACAATGGTGCAAGCTATGAGTTAAAACGGACTGAAATCCTTTCTTAATAGTCAGTTTCAACTGACAACTTGCAGGATTCGCGATAACCCGACAGAGATTAAAATCTCTGCCTAATAGCTTAAGTCGGTTGAAACCGACTGAATAATGAATGATTATTTTAGTCCATTTCAATGGACTTGAGCTATAAGCCGTAGAATTAATTCTACGGCGGGTTTGGCTCCTTACTGACAATGGTGCAAGCTATGAGTTAAAACGGACTGAAATGCTCATATGCAGTCGGTTTCAACCGACTTTAGCTATGAGACAGAGAATTTATTCTCTGGCGGATTTTCGGGGGTAGTTGCGGTTAAGCTGTCACGCATTTAATTTGTATCCCTTCACACCCCACACCCCACACCCCCCAAGAAACAAAACAGGTAGGACAAACTATTCCTACCTGTATCTCCTTCATCTTAATTGCATTTTTCGCAATTTATGAACCAGCGATGGGAATATATATAGAAGGAGGAAGATAGTTACCTCCAGTATTGATATTCTTTGCCCAATCATATAATTGCTGCTCCGTAACCGTCACTTCACTTAAAGTTGGACGAGGCGGATAGGCCATTAGCGAAATATATTGGTTGGGTATGGGCTGACCTCGATCGTCAACAGCCGGAATGATTTGTCCAGTATATTCTGTTATATACCGAAATGTAAACATTTGAGTAAAGTCCGGATCTTCGGTAAAAATATAATGATCGCCAGAGAGTTCATACAAAACAGCATCCAAAGTAAGCGTAACTTCTTGCTGCTTAAGGTATGGGACTTCGCTATTTTTACCCAACAGCATAGATTTTAAGTAGGCAGATAAGGTCTCAGCCTGTGCTTTTGATTCCAAGTCACCATAAGACTCATAGGCGAATGCACTCTGACCTTGATTTTTGACAGTTTCAATCAGGTAGCTTTTCAGAGTTCGCTCTTGCGCCCCCTTATTCTGATCTTTATTGAAAGCAAGGAGCGGAGTCCACGACCAAGCAACAATCCGAGACCACTGCGTTACCGCTTTTCTAACTTTAGCTAAGTCGTCAGGATTTTGCAAAGAAGGGGGTAATGAAGTTTCCCACGATGCTACCATGGTAAAAGTCTCCTTAAATAAAGGTTGGTAGATTGAAAAGAATTGGATTTAGTCGGTTCAAACCTAAACACTAGATAAGTCGAGCGAATATCATCAACTTACTTTACATTAGCTGAATTAGAAAGACTTTGAGCATTATTTAGCAAGAAGCTAAAATCTGCGTAAGTATTTTCATTCGGTTTTGGCAAGTAAGCCTGTGTATGACAAGCAATGCAGGAACTACCGATTGGTTCTGTTTGAAAGTAAGGTTCTAGCGTGACATTGGCTAACTCGCGCGGTGGATTTGGCTGAACGTCTCGCAAGGAATTATTGTAAGGATTGTAAGGAACCCCTAACCATTGAGTCCCAATCAGTTGATAGTTTTGCCAAATTGAATCTGGGTTGATTTTTCTTAATTCCCCTTGCCACTCTGAATTTAATGATTCAGCCGTTCCAGTAATCGGAATTAAGCGGGTAATTTGGGACGGAGTTTGTGCCTTAAAACCCTCCCCGTCTTTAGTTGCTGCATGGGGAAATTCATCGCGCCAAAGGTAAGGGGATTTCGCGTAAGATTTATTTTCCTCGCATTGCCCTTTGCAGTTAGGATTGTAGAGAATGTAATCCGTTTTGGGATCGGGCTTAGTTCCTGTATCTGGTGCATTATCCAAATGTTCAAATGTCGCCCAAGTCCAACCCTGCTTACTGGTTTTCTGAATAATATGAAAACCAATTAAAGCAACGGGTACAGTTACCTCTTTTTCCTTACCATCCGCGCTTTTTTGAGCTGGTTCAACCAAAAAGGTGCGATTTGTCGTGTAGTACTTAGACTCGATCTCAGGAGGTATTGGATTGGGCAAAACCCGCCAAGCTGATTTAATTTCAATCGCGCCTACATCCTGATTGTCCCGACAAGGAAACGTTTTTTCATAGATGCCACCCTGAGACTTATCGCTACAGACTAAGGCAAAGGGGTTCGCCTTGGCATCATTTGGGAAATTAACATTGTTGTTGAAGTTTTGCAGGTTATCGGCAGAATACCATTTCCAATCGACGATTTGCTTAACTTCCATCGGGTTCATGCGAATCTCGTTGAGAACGTAATTGCCAGTTTGGTCGATTAATGGCTTGCCACCTGGGAGTAGAATATTTGTTTTAAATACGCTCTCTTTGGTATTCTCAATCTCCCCTTCAACCTCACTCAATTGCAAATCCAACCTTTGAGTCTGCGTATCTGGAGTTTTACACGCAGGCGGGACAACGGGTATAACGGGACTTGGATCTTGCCCATTAGGAAGAAATATTTGATCGGGAGAATTATAAAATTCCCAAACACGGGGAGCAGTAGGATCTTGCCCAATCAAAATTTTTAAAGGGCTACCATCACAATTCGCTGGCCAATTCAAAGCCACAAAAGTCTGCCAAGCAAATTGACCAAAAGCTTTCTCTGGCGGAGTGACACCCCTACTTGGGTTGGCAGGAATTGTCGGATTGAGAAAAGTTTCAGTCTTTATTTCTGGTTGTTTTGCCCCATTGTCAAATTGCGCCCTAGCTTCAGGGGCAGGTAGCACCAATAAACCGCCACCCACTACACAAGCCAGAATCACAGATAAAATAGCGATCAATCGTTGAGTTAATTTCACCTGCTTGCCAGTAATATTAAATTGCCCAATCATTGTAACTATTTAATTCAGAAAAATGATTTTTGTCAAGTCTTTCTTGTTTAAGATATGTGAACAGAGAAAAATCGGCACTCAAGTCTAACTGTAGGGTGCGTTACGCTCAAGCTAACGCACCATCCACTATTGTTAGCGTCACTGCGTAAGTCCTAAGTCAGTTAAAACTGACTAATATAGCAGTAGCGATCGCCCGGCAGATAACCCGGCAGTGGTTCAAACCACTGCCTAATAGCTTAAGTCAGTTAAAACTGACTGAATATTGAATTATTATTTTAGTCCATTTTAATGGACTTGAGCTGTTAGCCGTAGAATTAATTCTACGGCTGGTTTGGTAGCTTACTGAGAATGGTGCTGGTTATGAGTTAAAACTGACAACTTGCAGGATTCGCGATCGCCCGGCAGATAACCCGGCAGTGGTTCAAACCACTGCCTAATAGCTTAAGTCGGTTGAAACCGACTGAATATTGAATGATTATTTTAGTCCATTTTAATGGACTTGAGCTGTTAGCCGTGGAATTGATTCTACGGCGGGTTTGGCTTCTTACAGATCATTGCCACCTATCAATTGTTACATTATCTTCCACAAACCTCGCTGACCAAGACTTATAGGCTAAACTGTCAATAATTCAGCCCAACCCTTGCCCAGTAATGCTTAGACTAGATGTTTAGCTTGCAGCAATTGGGATGTAAGCAGAAGGAGGAAGATAGTCCCCAACCCCAAAAACCCGACAGAGAATTAATTCTCTGTCTAATAGCTTAAGTCGGTTGAAACCGACTATTAATTAATCCTGATTTTAGTCCGTTTTAACGGACTTTAGCTATGAGACAGTGGTTTTAACCACTGGCGGTTTTTGCTACTAGTGCAAGATCTGAGTATATTGCTTTCTTCATGAGCTGGACAACTGTGCCATAAGCAGGGGCATCTCCAGTTAGCGCATCTAACGTCTTATGCTGAATATCCTCATACTGACCAATTTTACTCGTCCAATTGCCATTGGGTAATTGTCTCGCTACATGCCTTGGCACATTTTGAGCCTCAGCATATATCGCAATTTTTTGAAAGCCGTACTCCAGCGACGCATCATCACAAACTTCATATCCAATGGTTCTAAATGCGGCAACAAAAGCCGATAGTGTTTCCTCTCGCGGCACGCCATCAGGCCAATATTCCTGCTCCATTGGATCTGGCCACCACCACTCCTCATCGCTTTCAGCAGCCCAAGCGACACAATTATAGTCAATGGTATCTGGACTGGTTAGAGTCTACTCATCATTAGCCAATTTGGGAAACTGTTGCTCTAAATGCTCTTTTGCATAAGCATTCCATGTGTTATTTCCTACCATTGATATCCTTGCTCTTTTCCCCAACTCAACCAAGCATCGATCATTTTCTTGGTTTTACCCCGCTGGCTTGGTGGAACCGGATCTTCCCTCGCGATTGCTTTCAATGCCCAAAACCATCTTCCTGAATGTCGTTCAACTTCCCGTAATAGCAAAGGAATCGCAGGTTTACCCAATCCAATAATCTGCTGATACGCTGGATGAATGGCAATACGCAGGGTAGAAGATTCCGATCTGGTTTCTGTGAGTACCCACTCAACCAGATGGTTAAAGATATCTTCTAGATCGTCTGATTCATATTTTGATTGATGGGATGGAATGGTTGCTGTCATAGGAACACCTTCGTCTTTGAAAGGGGTGTGGGGTGGGGTAGGATGAAAAATAAATGCGCGATCGCTTGCGAGTAAAGCTCTTCAGATCGCAATTAATAGACATCTCCATCATAGTGAGATCTTTCACCATTTTCAACAATACCTGATCGACCAGATTTTTCAACGAATAATCAAGGGTTTCAAGTTTAAACAATTGCAATAAAGCAGGTTTTTGGAGCTGGTGCAAGATCTGAGCCACCCTAGAAAAAACAGCTATTAAGAAAGGATTTTAGTCCATTTTAATGGACTTGAGCTGTTAGCCGTAGAATTAATTCTACGGCGGGTGCGGTTTTAACCACTGGTGGAAAATTTGAGATTAACCATCGTTCACTCCAAACCATAAAACCGACAGGGATTATCCCAAAGAATCTTTTGCAGAATTTCCTTCGATACCTGCCCTTCAAGAGCCAACATATCAGCAACAATATCGGGTTTGTGATCCATGTGGGGATAGTCGGAACCAAAGATGAGATTATCTTCACCAAGTTCCTCTAACAGCTTCGGAATATAAGTTTCTGATGGTTCAATTGCAATGAAACATTGACGGCGAAAATACTCCGAGGGCTTCATTTTTACCCGATCTTTTACTTCCCATCGCAAATCTTCGTATTCGCGATCCAGTCGCCACAACCAGTAAGGTAACCAACCGCAACCAGATTCCAGAAATCCCACCCTAAGTTGAGGATGATTTTCCAATACTCCTCCTTCAATTAAAGCTAATAATGCCATCATTTGTTCCATGGGGTGAGAACAAGCGTGTAGGGCAAAACGAGTGTGGAAGCGATCCGCGCCAGCACTGGGAACTCGGCTATGGGTTGTTTCGTGGAGACTAACAGCAATGTCAAGTTCCTCGCATTCTGTCCAAAAAGGATCGTAAAGTGGATCGCTAAGTAATCTTCCCTTGATAGGATTGGGGCGCAAATAGACAGCTTTCCAGCCAAAATCTGCGATCCTTCGCAATTCGGGAATCATTTCTGCCGGAGCATGTAGATTGACGACACCGACTCCTTTTAAAATTGCTGGATTATAACTACAAAAGTCTCGCAGCCAATTATTGTAAGCGCGGATATAAGCACCCACTTGTTGGGGAGCCATAGTATCGACACCGCTAATCCATGCCAGGTAGGTTGGATAAATAAAGGAAATATCAGTTCCCATTTGGTACATCGCTTGCACCTGAGATTCCGGGTTAAATTCTCGCACCAAAGAGAGAGGATGCGATTGCGCAACCTGCTTTGCTCCTTCATCGATCAACCGATTAGAATATTTATTCATTATCGGTACTCCTTGAATCTTCAAATCCGGAGTGGGGGCAAAATCGCGAAATGCAGGTTCGAGATAGTTTTTCCACAGGGAATCAGGCTCGTAAACATGGGAATCTGCATCAATAATTCGATAACCGTTTAGCATGGTAAATATAGTAAAAGTCAAAAGTCAAAATTGAACTGCTTATTGTAAATTGCTTCTGGCATTTTCGGATGTCATACTGAGATCTTGCACTATGTTCAATAACCGATTTCACCTCCAAAAACCCGCCAGAGAATAAATTCTCTGTCTAATAGCCTAAGTCGGTTGAAACCGACTATTAAGCTGTGACGCATTTAATTTGTATATCCCCACACCAAAAAACCCACACCTCATACCCCTTTCCACAAATTTAATATTCAATTTAGATGCGCCGCAGCTTAAGAAATGATTATAGTCCGTTTTAACGGACTTAAGCTATTAGACAGTGGCTGATAGCCACTGGCGGTTTTGTCCACTGGTACAATATCTGAGTCAATATCATTACATCCATAAAGGAATTGGATTCAATTCTTCCTCCCTCAACGCTTTATTAAGCCAACCCATTTGCACAGGAACATCATACAGTCGTCCCGCACCCAACCGCTTCCAGAAATGCCGCAAACCCGGAACAATAACCTTAACCACATTTAATCCGATATCGGGGCGCGTTTGGTTGAGAACTAGCATTTCCATACCCCTTTCCTCAACTAGCTCCCGACAGTATGCAATATCTTCTAACAAATCCTCATGCCAAATAATCCCATAATCAGAGTTACATTTAGGAGCAACATTGACATCGGGGACTAAATAGGGCTGATTTGCCAATGTTGATGTTTTCCACCAGTGCAATAGCTGAGAATCAGCCGAAGCTGCATATCGAGTTGTTCCGTCGGGATTGGCACTCAAAACCGCCGGAAGCATTTGACTCACCTCTGTTAGCGCTCTTTGTATAGCTAGCTTGGGGTCAAAATGAGTCCCAAACCCCAAAATAATATCTTCTATTTTGCGATCTATTCTCCTACTAACCGCCACAAAAGTAGGTATATTCAAATCGCTGGTAATATCCAAAACCCACAATTCGCGATTGAGAGTTTGGTAATATATCTTCAGAGCATGGAAATAAGGCTCATCAAAACTATCTAAATCGATCGCAGGTTTTTGGAGACGATTATACCACCACAAAGCAACGCTATCTCGCTCCACTAATTCCAAAAATCCCTGTAAAATTGCCTCCTCCAAAGTATTGCCCGCAGCACACCCGTTAGCATCCGCCCAACAATCTGGTTTTTCGGGTTTGGGATAGCCATAATAGCAGTAAGCAGTAGGCAAATACTTAAATTCTTCAGTGCTTAAACTCCAAACTGGAGTCCAGTCTATCTCTCTTTCTTCATCAAAAGGTTCTGGTACTTTTTGAAACCAGCCCTCACAACTTCCATTCCATTCCTGACGGTTTTCATACTGCGTCGAACTAAAATTCATACAAGTATTGGGATGAATTCCTCGCTCTCCCAGTTTGTAGTAACTTGCTTTTTCCCGAATCTCATTTCCTTGAAAGACACCGGAATACCTCTCAATTGCTTCACAAAAACCACTAACTTGAGCTTGGATATCGCTCCTCCCTTTACCTGCACTTCTGCCCCCCATATTTTGGCGTAAGGCATTCAAATCATCGAACATTGTGGCGAAATGATGCTTGGCTACATAAGTATGAGTTAGATCGTTTGCCCCCATCCACAATTTTTCTAATCCTCGCACAACTCCTGTAATCGGGCTAATATGGTGTTGGTATTTTCTCAGGGTTTCTTGAGGTAAAACACAACGATGTCCTCCCTCTGCCGTGAAGGTTTTTTTCCGCCTTCCTAGAAAGACGGGTTGAGGTTTTCCATTCCTAAATACTTCTTGTCCGCATCTCGGACATTGAGGACGTTTCACCACTATATGGTTTTTAGTTTCCAGAGATAAAGTATCGTGGGTAACTAGGATTCCTTCTAACCGTTTATTGTCCAGTAAAATCCACTTCAAAACTTCTGTTGCAGCCATTCCTACAGCAGTTTGACTGGTGGATGTCAATGAATAAGCGGGTGGTTTTAAAGGATAGGCAATATCCTTACGTCTGCGGACGAATTCTGCAACGGGATTGTTACCTCGCAACCGTTGTGCCAGACATTCCCAACAAGCAGTTTTGCCGGGATGAAATATCGGTCCAATCCAAATAACTGTTCCCACTGGTTTTACCAAGATCCACGGGTGCGATTTCTCTAAGGCTTGTTGGTTAAAAATAGCCAAATCTTCTTGAAGATAGTTATCTGTCAGAACTACTGTTATATCGGCTTCATCAGATACTTGAATGTCCAGCGATTCTAAGGTAGAAATAAATGCTGAGTCATCAACAGAACCAAAAGTTTTTACCGCTACTTTGGTAGTTTGCAATCGGCGGTTAGCTTCTTGAGGATGAATGTTTAAAGTTTCGCAGAATGTTGTTAATTGAGTTTCTATCTCTTCCTCACTTTCAACAATATAGCCCTTCTTTTCCATCTCCATCAGAGCGTAGTGAACTTTTACGCCGATGTCTACTGCTCCCTGAATTGAAAAATTTTCATGCAGCAAATTTATGGTCATTTTGTCTACGATTTCGTCCGTTGTATGATTCCCGTCAATCAAAGGGGTTAATCGCTGATAAAATTGCTCTTCACTTAACAGAAAATTATCTCTTTCTGAGAAGATAAATACTCCCTCATTATCTACAGTTTCGGCTCGATAACAATTTTTAAATTTTGGTTTTTTTAACATATTTTGTTTGTCAGTTGAGAAGTATTTTTTTTATGTTTAAATCAGTTAATAAAGACGACTAGATCGGATTTTTAGTCCATAAACCTAGTTTTTTCATCCTTAATGACATTGATGCCAGATCTGAGTTTAAATGGACTTAAACTATTAGCCAGAGAATTAATTCTCTGGCTGGCAATCGGATTTACCCAGGTGTTAATAAAATCAACTGTCTCTTCAAGAGCGATCGCACTTCCTCTATTCCCAATTCCCCCCGCTGCAAAATCTCCCCTACTGTCACCGTCTCATTCCCATCACAAGCTTGCAAAAATCCAAACTCTGTCTCTGATAACTGAACCACCTGATAATCACCATCAAATATAGACTGACTAGGCCAACCATTCATACAGGGACTAAGTTCCGGAATAGCAGCCAATAATACTCGATCTTCCGACCAATCTATCTTATTTAAAGGAGGACGAGTCAGGAAAAACTCATAATGGGTGATTTCTGGATCTAATACTTCAATTAACCGATATAATTGTCGTTCGCTCAATCCCTTAGTCCGTTCCATCAACTCCGGATTTTTCCCCACCAATCGCTCTATATCCCAATATCGAGGATTAGAAAACCCGACAAACTCCAAGCCAGAAGCATCAATCAGTTCAAATAGCGTCTGAATATTGTAGTCAACCTCTTGGGGATGAACATACATATCTGCAAAACACTCATCTCGCTGATTTTCCCAGGACCAACGTTCTTTTTCTCGCTTGACAATACGGTTATTTTCTGGTAAAGATGCAAACAACTGACGACCGACACTAACCCCATCCCGGTAGTCTCCGCGCTTATCTCCCTGCAAAAGTGCGATCGCTTCCTGCATCAATTGGATTTCCCAACGTCCCAACTCAGCATAAACAAAAATATGGAACAATCCCCCCGGTGCAAGCTTTCCAGCCAAAGCCTGAATCCCGCGAATCGGATCTGGTAAATGATGCAACACTCCCACAGAGTTAATCAGGTCAAATTCTCCCTCAATTTGGGCCACATCATACAAACTCTGATGATGGAACTCTACCCGATTAGCACCCGAGCGGCGACACCTTTCTCTCGCCACATCCAGAGCCCCCCCACTCACGTCAATTCCCACCACAGACGCTTGAGGATTGAGGTGAACTAGGTATTCTGTCCCCACACCCGTACCGCAACCTGCATCTAGAATGCGGATATCCTGCCTTTGGGGTTTTTGACCCGTGCAAAAGTGATAAGCTGTTACCCAATTCCAGCGCCAGTTATAGCCCGGTGGCGGCTCATCCAGCAAAGGCTCTGGCGGAAACGGGTAAGTATCGTAAAGTCTTTGCACCGCAGCAATTTTATCTTGATTTATCATTTGTTCCAGACAAGGGGCTTAAGCCCCTTGTTATTTTTGGTTGTTTCTCGTTTGTCGTAGAACAGGCATCTTGCCTGTTACACTTATTTATTATCACAATACCCCAAAAACCAAAAACCAACAACCAACAACCAATAACCAATAACCAACAACAAATGTAACAAAACTTATGGTTTTTCTCATCGATGTAACCTAATCCACTATCATGACTCTGTTATGAGTTTGTAAGAGTACGATGGGCAACGTCGGAATCAACGCCTGTGGACAGGTTAAGTGCCATCACTCCTGGCAGAAGCAGGAAAGAAACATGAAAGCGGGTCAATTAGGTTTCGTTTTAAGTTTCGTGTTGCAGCGGAAACGTTTTAATCTAGATCCTGACCAGATTTAGCGAAGTCATTGATTTGTTGACGGCATTAGGGAATTGTTCTGGGGAACTTAAATGAGTATTTTTACTCATTTGCCCAGTTTGAGACCCTAAGCCCAAGAGCAGCGAAAGTAGCCTGCCTGGGGAATCTGGTCGGGCTTAACACATAATTTAATTGTCGATGGGAGATTTTGAAAACCAATGAGTGTTAAGGCAAGTGGTGGAAGCTCAGTTGCACGTCCGCAACTCTATCAAACAGTACCAGTTGCAACCATTATCCAAGCCGAACAACAAGATCGGTTCTTGGCAGGGGGCGAATTAAGTGAACTGTCTGAATATTTCCGTTCCGGTACAAAGCGTTTAGAGATTTCCAGTGTTATCACCCAAAACTCTGACCTAATTGTGTCCCGTGCAGCCAACCGGATTTTCGTGGGCGGTTCCCCAATGGCATTCCTAGAGAAGCCAGCGGAAGAACCAATACCAACAATGGCGATGGCAATCGGTGGCAAAAGCACCAGTGTTAAACAATCCATGACATTGGGAACCGCTACATACATAGAAAGTGGTGGTGGCTTCTTTGAAGGCTTCCGCAACATCTTCAGTGCTGGAAGTGGCGGACCTGCTCCAGCCGGGTTCCGACCAATTAACGTCGCCCGCTACGGTCCGAGAAACATGCAAAAGTCCCTGCGGGACTTATCATGGACATTGCGCTACGTCACCTACGCGATCGTAGCTGGCGATCCTAACATCATCACCGTTAACGTCCGGGGACTGCGGGAAGTAATCGAAAATGCTTGCTCTATTGATGCGACGTTACTGGCAATCCAGGAAATGCGCGGCGCGTCACTAAGTTATTTCCGTAACGATGCTCAAGCAACAGAGATTATTAATCAGTACTTTGAAATTCTGATTAATGAATTTAGCATCGGCACTCCAGGCGATAAAGTGCGGCAGCGTCCTTCTGTTGACCAACAAGGATTAAAACTGCCCCAAAGTTACTTTAACGCAGCAGAACGGCGACCTAAGTTCGTAATGAAGCCAGGATTATCAGCTTCAGAAAAGAATGAAGTAATCAAAGCTGCTTATCGGCAAGTCTTTGAACGGGACATTACCCGCGCCTACAGCCAATCAATCTCCAATTTAGAATCTCAGGTCAAAAACGGCGATATCTCCATGAGAGGATTTATTCGCCGCCTTGGTCAATCTCCCCTGTATCGGAAGCAATTCTTTGAGCCATTTATCAACAGTCGCGCCCTAGAATTGGCATTTCGTCACTTCCTCGGCCGTGGTCCATCCTCTCGTGAAGAAGTACAAAAATACTTCTCTATCGTTTCCGCTGGTGGTTTAGCCGCCCTCGTGGATGAGTTGGTCAATTCTCAGGAATACTCAGATTACTTTGGCGAAGAAACCGTTCCCTACCTGCGGGGATTGGGGCAAGAAGCCCAGGAATGCCGGAACTGGGGGATGCAGCAAGATCTGTTTAACTACAGCGCTCCGTTCCGTAAAGTTCCTCAGTTCATTACCACATTTGCCCAATATAATCAACCCCTGCCCGACCAACACCCTTATGGTTCTGGCAACGACCCCTTGGAAATTCAGTTCGGTGCTATCTTCCCCAAAGAAACCCGCAGTCCCAATACCAGACCAGCTTTCTTTGGCAAGGATACACGACGGATTCTGATCCACCAAGGACCTGCCACCAATAATCAAACAGGCAATCCAGGTGCGCGTGGGGAATTCCCCGGTTCCCTCGGACCAAAAGTGGTTCGTTTAGACCAAATTCCCAGCAAGAAAGAAGTAAGTATCAAGTTTTCTGAAAGCTCAACCCAAGCAGTGATTCGCGCTTGTTACCTACAAGTGTTTGGCTGTGTTCCATTTGATGGTGAACGTCAAACGGTTGCTGAAATCAAGCTCGAAAACGGCGATATTTCTGTCCGGGAGTTTATCCTGATGCTGGCGAAGTCCGATGGATTCCGCAAGCGCTACTGGACTCCTTTGTATGTGGTGAAAGCCGTTGAATATATCAATCGTCGTCTTTTAGGCCGTCCCACCTACGGGCGTTCTGAAATGAACGGATACTACGATATTTGCGCCAAACAGGGATTCTACGGTTTAGTTGAGTCCATGGTTCGCTCTCAAGAGTACTCCGAAACATTTGGAGAAGATACGGTTCCTTACGAACGCTATGTAACTCCAGCAGGTTTGGCATTGCGATCGCTCCGTCCAGGTAGCACCACCAAGGTAATCGACACTACCCCAATTGAACCGCCAACACCAAGATTCATCGAACTTGGTACAGTTGTGGAAACTCGCGCCCAACCAGATATTCAATCCCGGATTAATCAAGGTGTCACCGTCCAGCGCCAACAAACGAAGATCTTCAAACTAACAGATCTCAAAGATAAGCCAGCCGTTAAACAGTTGGTTGGTGCAGCTTATCGCCAGGTATTCGAGCGGGATGTTGAGCCGTATGTGGTGCGAGGTCAATTCACTGCCCTGGAAAGCAAGTTAAGCAATGGCGAAATTAGCGTTAAGGAGTTTATTGAAGGTATTGGCTGCTCGGAACTCTACATCAAGGAGTTCTACACCCCCTACCCCAACACCAAGGTAATTGAACTTGGTACGAAGCACTTCTTAGGTCGCGCACCAGAAAACCAGAAGGAAATTCAAAAGTACAATCAAATTCTGGCATCTAGTGGCATCCGTGGCTTTGTCAGTGCCTTAGTTAATTCCATGGAGTACCTCCAAGTCTTTAACGAAGATACGGTTCCCTATCGTCGCTTCCCGACCTTACCAGCCGCTAACTTCCCCAACACGGAGAAGCTCTATAACAAGCAGACTAAGCAAGATGCTGAACTTGTTGTACCCAGCTTTGCGCCAGTCTCCTCTCGCCTAGATGTGGCAAAACTCCCCTTGACAGGTAAAGCAATTGCTGATATGGCAGCAAAGGAAAGGCCTGCCTTTGCGGAACTGAGTCGCTCCATCCCCAAGGGAAACGAGCAGATGGGCGTTAGCACAAAGGAGCGTCAACCCGCACGGCTTGTCCGCCTCACCCCTGGCTCTAACTTGACAGAAACGTCAGTGGCGATTAATGCTATCTACGCTCAAGTGCTAGATATCTGGACGGGTGAAATTCCTCAAGAGTATCGTCGTCCTGAACTAGAGCAGCAACTCACCAAGGGTGATATCTCGGTGCGGCAGTTTGTGAAAGCTTTAGCTACCAGTGAAACCTATCGGGGGCGCTTCTATTCGTCCTATCCAGCAAATAAGGTAGTCGAGTTACTATTCCGCCACTTACTGGGTCGTACACCTGCCACTCAGACCGAGATTCAAGACTATACAAAGCTGATGGCTGAACGGGGACTTAATGCCACCGTTACCACCATCGTTGATAGTTCAGAATACGATCGCTTCTTTGGTGAATACGTGGTTCCCTATCACCGTGTCCCAACCCTCACCGCTGGCAACTATTTGGGCAGTGTCAAAGCCTGATTAGAAGGGAGTAGGGAGTAGGGAGAAGGGAGAAGGGAGTAGGGAGTAGGGAGTAGGGAGTGGGGGAAGAGAGTTTTGAGTTTTGAGTTTTGAGTTTTGAGTTAAAACTCCCCCTTGTCCCCCTTGTCCCCGGTGTGGGGTGTGGGG
>NZ_JAMZMM010000680.1 GCF_024178385.1 Limnofasciculus baicalensis BBK-W-15
TGAAACAGCCCTGCTTGTCAAAGGGGGGAGTAAGAATCAACCTGCATTTCTTCCTTTCTCGGAACTAAGCTTCCAGAGCAAGAATTACTCGCAATATGTTCTCAACGTCATTTAATTCACCAACAATACGCCGAACAGGTTGAGGCCAAACTCTAAGTAGAGTTGGTGTAGCTGAAATCTGATTCACCTCTGCTTGCTCTGGATGCTTAAGAACATCAATAACCTTGATAGTATAAGGATAATGAAGGGAATTTTCTAACAAATTGTGCATTTTTTTCAGAGTTTGTTCAGTTGCTGAAGTGTGTCCTGAAACAAATAAACGGAGAACGTAGCTATGGGGAAGTGGTGAATTGGATTTAAAGGAGATTTCTGATGAGTTAGTGTCTGAGTTTATTAGCCCGATTGGAGTAGTTTGATAAGAAATATAATTATCTCGATCATATAAAGGATCTTGGCGAAATAACGAAAAATGATTTTTCTTATTTATTGAATCTTCTAGATCTTTATTATCTGAAGAAAAAGCTGTTGATTGTTGAGAGTCAAGGAGGGTAGAATTAGTAATTTGATCTCTGTCATCAAAACGTACAATTAAATCGTGGTCTTCCCAGAGTTGAGGGAAGCGATCGCGATAAGTAAAAATTACCATGGGATCGCATGATTCTTCTTGCCATGGAGCTATTTGCCAAACTACCTTCCTGATTCCAAATACCGCATTTAGCAATAACTGATGCTTTTGTACGGGGGGATAAATCTCTGCTGAGGTTTTTAGCTGTTGGGTTTGAGGATCGATCCATCGATCGATAGTTGCTGTATATCCCGGTACTAAAAAATGAGGTGGCTCTGACAATCCTAATAGTTGTTGTAAAACTACACACAAATCAATGTGCCAATGACCCTGTTTACTGGGGTCAATGCCGTAAATTAAATCACCTCCTGGGGTGAATATGGCAATACCCTTAAATACTTGATTTGACATCCTGATACTTTTAATTTGGACAATCTCCGACAGTCCAAATATAGCAATCCTATTACTAGGAAAGATTGTCAAGCTTATTACTGTAAAGTCGGTAAAATAGTCATCTTAGCATTTCCTCTTCTGAATTGCGAGAGAGGCAAGGCGCGAGGGAGCTGGGGAGAAAATAGGATCGATACCCCTCCACCTTTGCACTCCCACACCTGGAAAGCATTTCCCTGTATTTAGTAAGACGAGTCGCTGAAAACCCCGTGTCTTTAGAGCGGGGAGTGTCAACCCACACTGGATACTGAGTAAGCTACAAATATCAAACCACCAATTAAAGCTAGCCCTGCAACCCCTAGGAACAAGTAGTTTACCTGTTGGGCTTTGGTTGGTGCTTCGGCTTGGTACATTTTCGGTTCAAGAGCAAAATTGTTTAAACGTCCGCCTTCTTCTGTGGTATAGCGCATGAATGAGAACCTTTATTAACTTATGTTAAGAGTATTGTAACAAATCTTGACTATATATGGC
>NZ_JAMZMM010000681.1 GCF_024178385.1 Limnofasciculus baicalensis BBK-W-15
GTTTTCTCTTATGTATTTGACTATCTCTATATCTTCATCTGTATAAAGGAAAATACCATAGACAATGGTTGGCGAGCTATTTTTAATATTTTTGTCTGAAATCAAAGCTTCATATATGTCACTACTATTGGCAGCACATGATACATTAAAGTGTCCCACGTTAATACTAAGTGTATCATGTGCTATTGTTCTTTCTTTGTTCTCTGGCTGCATAAATTATAGGATTCATTTTTGAACAAGTTTTGGAGATAAACACCCTGTCCTAAATCTATAATATTTTGAAAAATTTAGCATGACATCAGCCAAATGGCTTATATGACTATGCTATTCCTAAGTCAAAAGTCCGATCAACTAAGATCTTGCACCAATTTCAAAAAAGAGCGGGATCTAGGGTGGGCAGTCCCCAGTATAAGGCGAAAAGCATAAAATTATGTTGCTGGAGACTGCCCACCCTACTACTTTTCGTCGGGGGAGTACGTCACAAAATAAACTCTTCAATAGCAGCAGCAACACCATCTTCATCAACTGAGGGCGCTACCCATTGGGCAAGTGCTTTTACTTCCGGCGGTGCATCTCCCATGGCAATTCCTAATCCAGCATATTCCAGCATTTCCACATCGTTAAAGTTATCGCCAATTGCCATAACATTTTCTCGATTAATTCCCAGTAAATCTTCCGCCAAAAAACGCACTGCGTTGCCTTTGTTGACAGCGGGATTGGCTGCTTCAAAGAAAGTTGGTACTGATTTTGTTAAGTAAAGTTCCTCTGGTGTATATTTCTGGCGCAAGTCGAGCAATAATTGGTCAACTAATGCTGGCTCCTGGCTGAGGGCTAAAATTTTTGTTGGTTCATCGTTTAAAATATTACGCAAATCTCCGACAAATTGTGGTTGAATTGTGGAACGTTTACGATAACTTTCCGTTTGATCGTTCCTTTCGCGCACGTACAATTGATCGTTAATATAGAAATGGACGGCAAGACGCGATCGCAGTGTCTCGGTTTCAAAATAATCTAGTAATTCTGCCGCTGTAGTCCGCGACACAGGTAAATGTTGGTATAGTTTATCGGTGGCAGGATCTTGAATCCAAGCCCCTTGGTATGCGAGAATCGGTAAGGTAGCACCAAGAGCTTGATGGAAGCGCAAAGCAGAACGATACATTCTCCCAGTCGCGATCGCAACCTGAATTCCTTTGGCTTGGGCTTTACCAACTGCTTGCTTCACAGTTTCGCTGATTTCATTAGATTCTCCTGCGATCGTGCCATCAATATCAAGGACAAGTAGGCGGATATCGAGAGGTTCGAGATTCTTGGAGTCTATCACTTGCTCGGCAGTAGATGCTTGTGGCATGAGTTATTGGTTGTTGGTGATTAATTGATATCTTCTCACCTATGGCTACGATCGCTGCATCGGTTACAACTAGTACTGCAATACTACTTTATTAGCAGTAAACCGGATGATGAGTAGTACTGCAGCACTACTTTATT
>NZ_JAMZMM010000247.1 GCF_024178385.1 Limnofasciculus baicalensis BBK-W-15
GTCCGCCTGCGCGGACTAATAATCAAGCGTATTATAACCCGCGACGGCGGGTTTTGTCTGTGTAGATGCGGTTTTAACCGCCTTATTGAAAATTCTAGCAACAATTGCAATAAGCCTGGGCGATTGGAAATCGCGGCTACACAAACTAAGTCCGCCTGCGCGGACTAATAATCAAGCGTATTATAACCCGCGACGGCGGGTTTTCTCTGTGTAGATGCGGTTTTAACCGCTTTATTGAAAATTCTAGTCATATAATTGTGTCAACTATAGCTTCCTGTTAATTAATTGAGCAATCTGTTGATTGATAGCAACCATATCAAAGCGTTGACTAGCCTGAATCAAAGCTCTATTAGCAATAAGTTTAGCTTCTTCTGAGCGATTTCGACAATTGATAATAATGTCAGCAAGTTGTTGAGAATTTCCAGGAGAAAAGAGCCATCCTGTTTCCTCATTTTCCACTAATTCCATCGCACCTCCAGCCGCCGCCGCAACGATAGGGCATCCGCAGAGCATTGCTTCCACAATTACTCGCCCAAAGGGTTCCGGTGCGGTTGAAGTATGGGCGATTAAATTACAGGCTGACATTAGGGGTACAATATCAGAACGAAATCCTAAGAATTTCACCCTTTCTTTGAGGTTGAGGGCGGTAACTTGTTGGTGCAAATATTCTACATAATCTTGTTCGCCAAAGAGGGCATCACCTACGAAGATAGCTGAGATATCATTGGGACATTTTGCTAGGGCTTCAAGTAAAATATCTTGTCCTTTCCAAGGCGATATGCGGCTGAAATGACCTACTATAAATTTACCATCAAGTCCTAAGTCTTGTCTGGTTTTAGTAATATTAGCTTCTGTGGTAATATATTTTTCTGGGGTAAAACCGTTATAGACAACTTCTGTTATTTCTTTTCGCCCTCCTGCTGCGATGAAAGCATCTTGAGTTGCTTTAGAGTTAGCGATAACTAAGGAAGCAAAGCGATTGGCTAGAGTTACGGCAACGGTACGATTGGTGCGGCTAAAGTGGTCGGGTGATAGAATATCCCGGAGGTGATAAACTAGAGGGCGACGACTGAAAAAACTGGATAAGGCACTAACTACTAATGCTTTTTGAGTGTTGGCATAAATTAAATCGTAATTCTTAGCTATTTTGGTAATCTGTTTAATTAGAGGCAGAAGAGAAGTAAGACTATTTAAGCTTTCAAGAATACCACTTTCTTTACTAACTTTAATTTGCTCAGTCGCAATAACTTGAACAGGGATATGCTTTTTCTCTAGTAATTCTCTAAATAGTCCATCGGCAAATAAGCAGACTAAACAGGTTTGATAAGGTTGTGAGACATCGGTTAGGGATAATTCTGCCCCCCCTAGCTTGCCACTTTGATCTACAAATAGTATTTTCATAGTTTTTTGTTGTCAAGATTATATTTAAACACCAAGGTACGGAAAGTTTATGGAGAATACGAGATTTTACATGAGAAAATAACATTGGTTTGTAGTAAGCGATTAAGCGCTTATTACGAACTTTGAATTTAGAGATATTCCTGTTAAGATTTCAATATAACTTGCCGTACTTCCTGGGCGATTTTAGTCCAGTTAAAATTAGTAGCAGCATAGTCGCGACAGGCGTTTCGAGAAGGGATGGATATTTTTCCAGTCAGTAATCCTTCTAATTTTAATGCGATTGCATCCACATCGGTATCCTCAGTAATTAATTCGGGTGAGAAAGGTGCTAAGATTTCTGGCATTCCCCCTATAGGGGTACATAACACTGGAGTACCACAGGCTAAGGATTCTAGTACAATTAGTCCAAATCCTTCTAAAGATTGACTGGGAACAACGGTAATGTCAGCCGCCTGGTAAGCTATAGGTAATTGTTCATCGGGTAAAAAACCAAGAAATTGGACGTGGTTACTTAATCCTAATTCTGTTGCTTGTTTTTCTAGAGAATCTCGCAGTACCCCTTTACCAGCAATGGCTAGCCAAACATCGGGAAGCTTAGATTTGATTTTTGCGATCGCACTCAATAATATATCAATTCCCATGCGATTGACGAGGCGGCGCGGGGTAAATAATATTTTACGATCTTGAGGCCAATTTAGTTGCGATCGCGCTTCTTGGCGAGATAAGTTAGCTTGAAATCGACTAGTATCGACTCCACCGGGAATGACATTAATTTTACTCCAAGGGATGTGATATTCTTGATGGAGTATAGTACCAAAAGCCTTACTGAGGACAATAAAGCGATCGCAACGATTATAGACTCTCTGTTCTAATTGAGATCTTGCACCATTCTCAATAAAGTTCTACAACTCTTGATATTTCGTTTATCATTACCGCCCATGCCAAAATCAACGTTATTTCCCAATCCCTTACCCAAATACTGAAACAGGGCAATAGCAAGGAACTTACCATAACCTCCTAACCGCGTTTGGTAACTAAGATCTTCAGGATTTGATAGAGAGGCAAGCCGCGAACTAATAGCTGTGGAAAATGGCTCTATGGTAATCAAGATCCTCGGGCAATCCGAGTTTGACTGCACTGATTCATCACCATTAGGCGACGGGCGTTGATCTCGTGGGCAGACCAAGGTGCTTCCGTCAGAAAATGATGTAATCGGTGATATTCCACTCCCACGCCGTTTCCAGCCATTTGAGAGAGGTTTTTTCGCTCACTTTCTCCCAATAATCCGCCTATATAGGGCTTGCTGCACAAGTCTAAAATCCTTATACCTCAAGGGTTAGAGGACGATTAAAGGTTCATAAAGTGCCAGGTTTTTGCACTCAGATGCTGAAAATCCTTGCACTTTTGGGAAACTTGGCAAAAAAATAAGCTCGGATTTCCCCCCTGCTCCCGTTCGGCTGATGCTCACGGCGGAAGCCTGCTCCCCTGCTCCCCTGCTTCTTTGAAAGCTCACCAAAAACTTATTCAGCAAGCCCTATATAGTTCCTAAACTCCCGTTTTTGGGCTTGATGACTCAACAGATCATCAAAGCGTTTGCACCATCTATCAAAGCATGGGGGCATCGCCGAGGGTGTAGTTTCTTTCATTGAGTCTTTTTTAACCTGAAACTGCCTCTGTTTAAGTATTATACCCTTTTTTCCCTTTATATCTGTTTAAGTCCCACTAATTAAGTCCCACTAATAATATATTTCTTCCCCAGATTCTCAACCCGAATCACTGTATCAGACATGCGCTCAATTCCTGCCTAAATCACATCAGCAAACGTCCGTTCCATTTTGCGGAAATACCAGATTCCACTCACAAACAGCAAAGCAACAAAACCTACCGATAAAATAAATCCAGGCAAGTAAAGCCGCGATTCTCCACCCAAAATAGCCCAGCGAAAACCATCAATTACACCCACCATCGGGTTGATCGAATAAAGCAATCGCCACTTTTCCGGCACAATGCTGCTACTAAAGCCTACAGGAGATATATATAACCCAAACTGAACGATAAACGGGACAATATACCGAAAATCTCTATATTTCACATTCAGCGACGCTAACCAAAGTCCTGCGCCGATTGAAGCGGCAAACGCGATCGCAATAAACAATGGTAAGGTCAAAATGCGCCAATTTGGGACAAAGTTATACCAAGCCATCAATCCTAGCAAAATCATCCCCGAAACCATAAAATCCACAAAGCTAACCACTACCGCACTAGTCGGGACGATTAACCGGGGAAAGTAGACCTTGGAAATCAGGTTAGCATTGCCAATCAAGCTGTTACTACACTCAGCCAAAGAATTAGCAAAGAATTGCCAGGGTAGCATAGCCGAGAAAACCAGAATCGGATAGGGCACACCTTCAGAGGGTAACTTGGCTAGATTCCCAAATACTACCGTAAAGACCACCATCGTTAGAAAAGGTCTAATCAGTGCCCACGCCATCCCTATGGCTGTCTGTTTGTAGCGCACCAAGATATCGCGCCAAGCGAGGAAGTAAAATAACTCGCGATAACGCCACAAGTCTTTCCAATATTGCTGTTCAGCACGACCTGCTTCTAAGATTAATTCAGGCGGATTTTGATTCACCATCAGGTAATTCGATTTTAGATGTTCTAAATGATTTAAAGGCTTTTTACGTCAACAACACTGGTTTCAACCCAATATACCTGTTTAATTGTTGACCTCAGTGCTATAAACTGGCGTTCGACGGCTCGACTGATCTCGCCGAAGTCTGAGCGCTCACGCCGAAGTCTGGGCATTTGTAGGTGAGATGACCTAAAAATCGTAGTACACGAAGTACTTAGTCGGGTAAACTCTAAGCTCTCTTTAAAAGCCCCCACCATAGCTGTATCCAGCTTGGTGGCGGGTAGTTTACTTACCAACATTTGCCTTTGTCCTAACTCTCTTCTCTGTTAAGAGTTCCCGCCTGGGAGCAATCAATCTCATCAGTACATTACATTCCAGTCCCTTGGCTTGCTTGCTCCAAATCTACCACACTCATTTCCGATCCTACCTGCCATCCAATCATTCCAGGCTGCGCATTTAGTTCGCGCTGCTCCTCTAAGCTGAGTCCTACTGCATTATATATAGCACAGGGACGCGCACCCACCAAACTCATTTCACCACGCAACACATTAATTAATTGAGACAATTCGTCCAAGTTGTACTTGCTCACTGCAACATTCCATTTTGACTTGAGCGTTCAGAGAGCGTTCCGCCCGACTAACATTTTTAGCAGCGGTTACTAACTGATTGTCGATAAAAGCCAGCCCGTCAGATAAGCGCTGTTTCTGCTGTTCTAGGTTGTAATCTTGATAGACTTTTTGAAGGGATTGTAATACTTTTTGAGTTTCAATCGGATCTTTACTTATGTAGTCTACGATAACAATTTTTGTTTCGCTTTTATCCTCAACGATGCGACTTAAAGTTAGGATTTTTTTTATTTCATCTACTTCAAGTTTCGGGTACTGAGCTTGGAGCGAATTTACGACTTTTTGGATGAGTTGGGAACTACGCATCAGGTTTAGCTGAGTGGTATAGTCTACCTCAACATTGGAGTCAGTAAACTGTTTTTCTCCATCTTTACTTTGTTGTTTCTCTTGAACAAAAGGTTCGATTAATAGCTGCATCGAACTCTGATAGGTAGGTGCTTTCTTCAGAGCAATAGGGATGGCAATCGCTAATACGGCGCAGAATACACCCAAGAGCCAAAATTTTCGACGCAGTAAAATGGCAAACAATTGCCCATAACCGAAATCGGTTTCAGTTTCAGGAAGATTGCTTTGTGTCATCGCTATTTCACTATAATTTAACGGTTGAATTGAGCAAGTCTACAAGGTTTACCCCGCAGACTGTTGCCAGCATTTTTTCTACTTTATCGAAGAACACCTCTTCGGAAAAATTATTCATAGCATGATCCCTGATTTTGGCATAATTCCATGATATTTTACTGGCTTCTAGGATGGCAGCATGTACTGACTCTGGTGTCTGCTTCTCAAAAAATACTCCTGTTTCTCCAGGTATCTGAGTATCTAATACACCACCTCTACCGTAGGAAATCACTGGGGTTCCACTGACATTGGCTTCGATGGGCACTAATCCATAGTCTTCCAATGCGGCAACAATCACACCTCTAGCTCTTGCCATTAACTGACTCCGTTCTTTATCGCTAACATATCCCAAGAATTGAATATTTGGCAAGGCTTTTGCTTCTAAACGCTTGCGCTCTGGTCCGTCTCCGGCAATTAACAAAGGCCATCCCAGCCAATTAAAGGCTTCTACTACCACATCGACTCGCTTGTATCCAAGTAAACGGCATGATACTAAAAAGAAGTCTTCTTTTTGGTCTGAAAAAACAAATTGTTTGCTGTCAATCGGATAGTTAATTACCCATGCTGGCTTGTCATATATTCTTTCAATACGCTTGGCTACAGTGGTAGAATTCGCAATGTAAAAATCTGGTTCAAGAGCATAGTTTTTGTCCAAATTTCTCATCGGATTAAATATCTTTTCAAGGAGAGGCAACAAATGCTTATAGGCTTTATATTCTCGGAGGTATATTTTTGTGTCCCATAAGAAACGAGTGACGTTATGACAGAAACAAATATGCTTGGCTTCTGGTTTTTTTCGCACCGCTTTAGCGAATGCCGTGGTGCTGCTGATAATCAGATCGTACTCCTGCATATCTAATGCTTGAAATGCTTGAAAATAAAAGGGAGCCAATAGTCTGAAGTACTTTGATGCCCCTGGAATACTCTGAAGTTTAGTTGTTTTTACCAGACGTTCTCCTAAATCAATAGTGCGTTTTGGATCGTACAACGAAGTAAAAATATCTGCACCTGGCAAGTAATTACAGAGGAGTTCAAATACACGTTCAGCTCCACCTCTTTGGGTCAAATAATCATGTACGAGAGCAATTTTCACTATCCCACTCTTCCTCCTGAAATAAGCCAATCAAAGGTTGGGTATTTAAAGTTATCAATAGAGTCAGCATTTAGATATCTCCGATAATTAATCTGACATCCTTGTGTTACAGTTTCTGATGCCTAATTTCCGGAGATGTATGGTGATAAACAGCCTTTTGCTTTCTAGTATTCCACCAACTTGATGGGTGATGGGTTAGTCAGAAACCAGGTTTTTCTGAAAAACCTGGAACCTCTCAAAACTAGCTTGGCGGACTACTAGTGCAGCGCGGCAGAAAATTTCCCACCAGTGACAAAATTCTCAAAGCCTTACCAATCAATTCTTTTGAATGCGTGACTTTTGACTTTTGACTTCCGCGTAGCGGCACTAGTTACCCAGATATCGTGTTATTATCCCATTTCAGGTCGCGATCGCAAGATCTACCATCGCCCTATAGTGTGATTTCAATCCTAGATTGGAGTGCTGAATTGTATCCTTATGTAATGTAGCTGTGTAAGTCCTGACTTAATCACCAAAGTAGAGCCGACTCAATTCCTCCAGGGAAATATCATCATCAAGTTGGGGATTGAGAAAGAAGGGATGAATTGGCAATAACTCAGCGCGACGACTAATTTTAGGAGAAGATAAAATCTGCGCGATCGCACTAAGATAACCTTGGGCAGTACTCTCCCAGGTATAATTATTCAATACCCAATACTGGGTATCCCTTGCCAAACGTTCCCACTCCTCAGTATTGCCAATTAACCGCTCCAATCCCCGCGCAATATCAGCAGGCTCATCTGGGTTAACCAAAACACCATATTCGTTACCTCCTTCTTGCAAGTTTTCCCTAATTCCACTATTGTCAGTTACAACTACAGGTAATCCAGCAGCAGCAGCTTCTAATGGGGCTAATCCGAAGGGTTCAAACAGAGAAGTGAGGGCAAAGACGGAACGGCGTTTGGCTAAAAACCGATAGGTAGCAGCTAATGCTGGATGATCTGGGACGCAAAATGCGCTAATCTTGCCCCATAAGTTATGATTTTGGATTACCTCGCGGATTGGAACTAATACAGTTTGTTCGGTTTGTTTGTCTTTCGCCTGCTCGTGAAGCGGGTTTTCCAGTCCAGCGGTAATCAATATTAGATTAGCTTGTTCCTGAAGGGTTTGGCTATAGGCGAAAGCTTTTACTAATCCCAAAAGATTCTTTTTCGGATCTAAGCGGCTTGATGCTAGGATCGCAGGGAAATCCCGCCGCGACTCGGTGATATCCCGTGCTATTCGATCCGTAACTAGTTGATAGATCGCTTCTTCATTATAGGCGCAAACGTTGGTGCTGAACAGCGCTGGGTCTACTCCCGGTGGAATTACGGCAAAGCGAGTATCATCATCGACGTTAACTGCGTCGCGATAGGCCTGATGACTATATTGTTTAAAACGTTCTAGTTTGGTATTGGTAATATTAATAGCGGAACGATTCATGCTCAATCGTTCTACCATGAGGCGACGACCGAAGTAATAATACTCATTAAGTTGGGCGATATTATCTGGACTTACCTTCATTTTATCCATTTTCTGTGCCCCCAGAGAATGGGCGGTAAAAGTAAAGGGTGTGCCTGTTTTTTCCTCAATCAGCACACCAGCTAATCCACCATCGCTATAATGAGCAGTCATAATATCTGGCAAAGCGCCCTCATCCTGATAAAATTTAAGGATATTGGGAACCCAGTCTCGCACCAGATAAGGCCAGAGTAACTCTTTGCGCAGGAATTCTTTTGGTCCTGCGGGCAAACGAACAATCCGGACGTTTGCCACACCGGGATAAGCATCAAAGGGTTCCGCAAATTCAGGCCATTCTGGATCGACGACTTGGCGGGTGAGAATATCCACATGATAACCAAGTGATGCGATCGCAATCGCAAGTTGCTTTACATAGACCAATTGTCCGCCAAAATCAGGATGTTCGGTAATATAGCGATCGTATGGATCGAAGTTGCCTTGAGGGTTGAGAAATCCAATGTGCATCGAGAGATGGCAGTAGAGCTGAATGGGTGGGAGATGGTTTGCCGCTTAGTCTGAACGACAAATCAGGGAACGACAATAATGTGCCCCCATATCTATGATAGTTTCTCAAGTATGAAGTGTGAAGGACAAAGTGTAAAGGATGAAGGATGAAGTGTGAAGGATGAAGAATAATCAAATTAGATACGTTTACCAATATTTTTGGTAGTTTAGAAGTTGGCGATAATTCCCAGCTATTGACAAGTTGATATTGATCGGGATTTTCGATCTTGACCCTAAATACTTACAAATCGTGCCTAAATCTGACTGTTATGAATAGAAATTTTCACAAGAAGGATTCCCTATCCTACAGAAACAGAATTAGATCGACCACGGGTTCACTTGCCGGAATCCTGGTGCTTTTATCGGGATGTGGTTCTAACTCTCCCTCCAACTCAAGGACCTCAATCCCTACAGTGTCACCAGAATCGATTAAAACTGAGGATATCACAAATTATGCCAGTGCTGTCATGGCGATTGAACCAAGGCGGCAAGAGATTTACGCTCAAATTCAGTCGATCGTCAAAAAACAGCAAGTATCTGAAATTAATTGCACTAAACGAGACACCATCTCTCGTCTTCCTGGTGATGTGCAGAAAATTGCCGTCGCCTACTGCAATCAAGCGAAAAAAGATATTGAAAGCTACAAATTGACCATAACTCAATTTAATCAAATTACGGCAACTGCCCAAGGGAATCCCAATTTAGAAAAGCGAATCCAAACTGAATTAATTCGCCTCAATCAAAGGTAAATGAAGGATGAAGGATGAAGGATGAAGGATGAAGTATGAAGTATGAAGTAAAAAAATAGTTTCACTCTTCCCCTTGCC
>NZ_JAMZMM010000248.1 GCF_024178385.1 Limnofasciculus baicalensis BBK-W-15
CTAACTTCTAACTTCTAACTCCTAACTCCTAACTCCTAACTCCTAACTCCTAACTTCTAACTTCTAACTCCTAACTCCTAACTCCTAACTCCTAACTCCTAACTCAGGTAATGTAGTTGTGTTTGCAAACTCCTTTCATTTAGAATTTTGAGCTGCTACATATTACTCAGGGTGAAGCTGTAGCTTTTATACAAGATCTTGGTTTTTTGTAATATTTCTTCACAAACTGAGATCTTGCACCATTATCAACTAGTGGAAAAACCTAACCCCCCAGCCCCCTTCCCTTCAAGGGAAGGGGGAGCCGGAAATTTTATTTTCCTCTCCTGGCAGGGGAGGGGGAGCCGGAAATTTTACTTCCCTCTCCTGGCAGGGAAGGGGGAGCCGGAAATTTTACTTCCCTCTCCTGGCAGGGGAGGGGTGAAACTTGTAATTGACATTGGCGCAAGATGTAAGTTTAAAGAGATGCTGTTATACTGCTCTCCAAAACATTGAGACTTGTGATTCATATTCATGCAGCATCTGGTCAAAATATCCTATGTGACGATCTATGCTGTGCTTAACGGCTTGGATCAAATCGACAGTCTTAGTTGAATCCCCAGCGTAATGAATCAGCGCGGGTTTAATCGCATCCAGAAAATGATCGACCTCTAATTCCGCATGGAGTTCTAGCCAGATTGGTCGCTTTAGATTGCGGACATCAAAAAAGTATTTTAACAGTCTTTGATTACGCACTGACACGCATATTTCTCGACCACTCAGCCCAGCCAAGGCTTCGTAAAAGTTCCCTGTTTCAAAGCCAAAGAAAGGAGTAAAAATGAGCGCTCATAGGAGAGAGTTGCTGCACTGCGTTGAGAGGTTTGAATGTCCACCTGACTCAATTCAAGATCGTCGAGAAAGTCCAGAAACATTTCGCTGTGCCCATCTTGCAAGTCTGTAAAGATATGATCTGCCAAAGACATGATGGCTATTTTCTGATCTGGATTAGTGCAACTTCCGGCTTTGACAATACACAATCCAAACCACTGATGCAGGCGATCTCGCCAATGGTTATTTAGTATTAGGTAACTAATCTGTTGTAAAATGGTTCCATTCTGGAAGAAGTGCTAAGTATTCTTTGGCAACACCTCGAATCCAAATATACTCGTCTTCAATGCGATAGACATTTACAATGGTTGCTCTAGCACTACCTCCTATCAATCCACCTAGCATTAAGGCTTGACCTACTGGCAAAAGGAATATTGCCATAGCTAATTGAGATTGAAGCGATAATGCAGAAAAGAACAAAATTATGCCTGCTACACCAACACCCCAACCCCATAAAATAGCTCTCCTACGCTTTTGCAAAACTTCCTCACTCACACCGAAATAGACTACAGCTTTTTTACGAACAAAGATCGCTATAATCACATAAATAAGCAAATTGAGAAGAATTACGAGATAAATAGCTGGATGATGCCAATAGAGAATCGCCTTAAACCGTTTACCATTAGCAGGTTGATTAGTTTTTATACAGCGATCGGGAAGTTGTGCCCCTCTCCGCATCACCAGAATATTTCCAGCTCGCCAAATTTCTTGGCTAATTTTTCCGGATTCGTTTAGTCTATCCATTGATAGATCTCCTCATAACCATTTACATAGTTAAAGCCTAAACCAGGGTTAAAAGTATCGTTACCACTGATGCTATTAAGGATGTCATTAGTACGATCCATAATTGCTAATCTCCATAGTTCTAAGCTATCACCCTCAATATTCTAGATTTGCCCGACTTTTGCCACTTCAGTTTTGCTTAAGAGCGGAGTGAGGTAAAATTGAGCTTGACAAGTATGGAGTTTCCATGTTAAAAGCGACTCTGAAAGCCTCTGAAGCGGGATTGGCGAGAATCAAGCAAGCTCGTGCAGAGCGGGGATGGACAATAGATAACCCGTGCTGGTTGGTGGAAGCTAGTCAAGTTTTGAAACCAAATGATACCTGGGATGAGTATCAATCTTTTTTTGCTGATGGGATTTCTCATTCCACTTGGGGACGGTTTTTGTCAGGGAAGCAACGGATTAAGCCAGATGCTTTTAAAGCTTATTGTCAAATATTAGGATTACCTTGGGAAGAAATAGTCGATCGCAATAATAGCAGCCCAAATTCAATAGATTGGGGCGATGCGCCCGATATTTCTTATTTTTGCGATCGCACTGAGGAATTATCGGAGTTAGAAGAGCGAATTGTCCACCAACACTGTCGTCTGATTGCTCTCGTGGGTGTGGGGGGAATTGGCAAAAGCGCCTTGGCTGTCAAATTAATTCAACAAATAGAAAAAGATTTCCAATATATTATCTGGCGCTCGATCGGTTCTACTCTTTCTTTATCAGATCTAATTAATAACATTCTCACGTCCCTGCCTCAGCCAGATTCTCCCTATAACAACACTGAGCCAATCTCCCAATTAATCCAATCTTTCCATACCTATCGCTGTCTCTTGGTACTAGATAGATCTGAGTTAATTTTGCAAGAAGGAACCTTGACGGGTTATTACCGGGAAGAATATGAATATTATGGCGAATTAGTGCGACGAATTGCTTCAGAAAGGCATCAAAGTTGCTTGATTTTAATCGGGAGGGAAGCGCCACGAGATATTCGATTATTAGAACAAGCAAATTCCTCTGTGCGCTCGTTTTCTTTAAAAGGACTCTCACAAGCAGCAGCCGAGAATATTTTGAGAGCTAACGGTTTATTAGAAGAACCAAGTTGGCAGAATTTAATTCAACTTTATAGAGCTAGCCCCTTCAACTTAAAAATGATTTCCAGGGTTATTTTGCAATTATTTGGTGGCAGTGCGGCTAAGTTTTTACGAGAAAACACTTTAGTACTGGGAGATATTGGACCTATTTTAGAACAACAGTTTCGACGATTATCCAAATTAGAACAGGATGTCATGTATCAGCTAGCCATTCCGGATCTAGCAATTTCTCGCTCTCAAATCAGATCCCAACTTGTGTCATCTGTTGCTATGTCAGAATTAATCGAAGCACTAGACTCATTGAAACAGCGATCCCTTATTGAAACTAGTTTAGAAGGTGAAGAAGATTTGTTTACTCTCCAGTCTGTTATGAAGAAATATGTCAGAAGAAGATATTGTTTGTAAACAGGACTTACGCAAAGGATCTATCCGTAGGGTGCGTTACACTCTGTTAACGCACCACCAACACTATTAATAACGTTGCTGCGTAAGTCCTAATAAAATAAAACTTAATCTTCTGTAGGGTAGGTTATCTAGCAGTCGCAAATAATTCCTAAAGACGATCTCCTCATATAATCATTAAAAAAGCCAAAAATTATATGATCTATTGTATTAACCCCAACTGTCAAAATCGTCAGAATCCCGATGAGGTAGTACTCTGTCAAGACTGCCAAACTCCCTTACTTATTAACAATCGCTATCACTTAATTAGACCATTACGCGATCTTAAACCAGTTAGCGAGCGGACTTTATCGTGCGAAATTTTTGAAGTTACTGACTTTAAAGATAATGATAAGTTAAAAGTTCTGAAAATTCTCTCCTGCGATTATACCCATATCATCGAACTATTTGAGCAAGAATATACTCTCTTGATTAACTTCACTCGTTCCGGTATTCCCCAAGGACAAGAGGCATTTTCATTTCAATTGAATAATGGTCAAAAACTCCGGTGTTTGGTAATGGAGCGGATTGAAGGACAAAACCTAGAACAGTATCTGGAACAACAGGGTGCAATTTCTGAACAACTTGCTTTGTCTTGGCTAAATAAAATAGTAGATATTCTCAACTTTATCCACCAAAATAATTATTTTCATCGGGATATCAAACCCTCCAACATTATGCGAAAATCCGATGAAGAATTGGTATTAATTGACTTTGGTACAGCTCGAAAACTAACAGAAACTGTAATTAATGGGCGTTACGTCACAGCCATTTATTCTCACGGCTACACTGCCCCTGAACAAATAGCAGGTAGAGGAGTGCCTCAGTCAGATTTTTACGCTTTGGGGTGTACTTTCGTCCATTTACTTACTGGTAATCCTCCCGATAGTAATCTTCATGTTTGGCGACAAAAAACTAAATATAAAATATCAAAAGCTTTAGCAAATCTAATTGATTCTCTGATTGAGGTTGACTATAAAAAACGTCCTCAAAATGCCCAAGTTATTTTACAACGCCTCCAGTGGATTAAGGTTTTTGGCGGCATACCACCTAGCGTTTTAGTCGGGAGTGGTGCGATTCTAGTTAGTCTGGGCATAGTGTGGGCGATCGGACAAGCTAACATTTTAAATATCTTTCCTCCAAAAACATCTCCACCCCCCTCCTCTCCAGTACTTCCGGAAACTACCAAAGCTTGCAATACTATCTTACAAGATAATTTAAGTTGTGGAGAAGAAATCCTCCTATCAGGTTTAATTGAAGCCAGAGCCGACAAACAAAAAGGGACTGAAGCTTTTGCCGCCGGAGATTATACTCAAGCTGTCAATTGGTTCGATCAATCATGGCAAAAAAAACGAGATCCAGAAACCTTAATTTATCTCAATAATGCCCGAATTAATGCCCAGAATAATCCTGGAAAGCCAATTTATACAATTGCCGTTGCTACTCCCTTATCTGATTTGCCAGACGGAACCTCTAGATCGGGAAAACATGTGCTACGAGGAGTTGCCCAAGCACAAAATCTGGCGATAAAAGAGGGAATTAATTTAAGGATTTTGATTGGAGATGACACTAATAAAAAAGAACAAGCCCAAAAAATTGCCAATGCTTTAGTGAATAAATCAGAAATTCTTGGTGTTGTCGGTCATTATTCTAGTGATATAACCATATCTACTTTACCAATATATCAACAAAATCAACTAGTCCTGATTTCTTCAAGTAGCGCAGCTAGCCAGCTTTCTTCAGAAGGTACTCGCCCAAATCATGTATTCTTCCGCACCGGGCCCACGACTAAAATAATGGCTCAAACTTTAGTCGATTACCTGATTAAGGAAGTCCCTCAAAAAAATGTAGCTATCTTTTACAATCACCAAAATAAATTCGGTCAATCTATGCGGAAAGATTTTCATCATAGTTTATCTGCTAATCATGGTAAGATTGTCTACGACTCTGCTAGCGAAGAGGTGGATCTAGCTAGTTCTAAATTTAACCCACAACTTGCTCTCAAGGAAGCGCAGAAACATGGGGCAAAAGTGCTGGCAATCTTTCCCGATGGTAATACTACTCCTTATGCCTTCCAAAACGGTTTAGATTTAATTCGTGAAAATCAAGGTAATCTTTGGGTTGTCGGAGTCAGTAGCCTTTACGATCATGAAACTTTAGAACAAGTAGGGAAATACACTCTCAATCGCTTTGTTCTCTTCGGGAGATGGCATCCCTTAAGTAGTTCTAATAACCAGTTTAGCAAAGAAGCTCAAAGCTATTGGCAAGAAGATCTAAATTGGCAGACGGCTACAGCCTACGATGCAACTTTAGCCTTAATTGCCCCATTGAAACAACAAGCGACACCCAGCCGTAGCGGGATACAGAAAGTATTAGCCGCTCCCAACTTTCAAACAACAGGTGCAACAGGTAAGGTGAGTTTTAATGGGAGCGATCGCAAAGAAACCCTCGCTACAATACTTAAAGTAGTTCCCAATTGCTCAAAATCTGGTTATACCTTCGTTCCGGTGGATTATACTGCTGCTATATGCCGATAATAATCAAATATGAGTTGAATACTTAGGTTTCTTCTTCTGTAAAGACAGGAGGCCATAATTCAGTAATTCTTACTTCCCAACCAGGCAATAGTTCCGGGAGCGTTAATATATCTTCATTTTCTAAAAGAATTGGTTGACTATTTGGACGGAAAACCTTGACAGTCTCTAAATCTGGATCGATAACAATTCCTACTTCTGCCCCCAATTCTATGAATCTGATAACTTTCTTTTCTATAGTTTTAATTCTATCGCTTTGGGATTTGATTTCTACCACTAAATCGGGAACCATTTCCCCAAAATAGCGAACGCTGCGTCTGAGACGTTGAGCGCGAACAAATGATACATCAGGTGCAGTCAGATTGCTATCTGGTAAAATAAAACCGCCTGCGGAGTCAAAAATTCGACCGAGGTTTCTGGGGTTAACCCAAGCAAAAAGAACTGATATTAGGCGAACACCTACTTCACTGGATACAATATCTGAAGGACCCATAACGATAATTTTCCCATCTTCAAGTTCTATTTGGTAATCATGTCCTGCTTCTTTGAGGATTGCTTGTACTTCTTCTGCATCTTTAACAGTCATCAGTGGCATAAGGAAAATCTCCTAGTCTCGCTGAGGATATAGTAATAATTTAGCTATCAGCGGTTAGCCGTCAATAATTAATACAATTATATCATATTTTAATTTAGCCGATGGCGAAGGCGAAGGCGAGGGAAGCTATCACAGGGGATGACGATTTGCGATCGCAATAGTTACACTTGATCAATACTGACATCTTGCACCAGCAGCAAAAACCGCCAGAGAATTTATTCTCTGTCTTATAGCCTAAGTCCGTTAAAATCCCAATCTAGCGAAACCACATCTAGACATAATTACAAGGGCACTTCAATGAAGAAACTAATTTCTACAACCGCGATCGCTATTTTATCCATCGGGATGATAAGCTGTAGCCAGCCACAGACTAATACGGCTCAGGATACTCAAACAGATACCACTGTTGTCGCTAACACCGAATCGGCTAATTCTCCACAAAACAAAACTGAAGTTAAGAATAAGGAGAATATTGATTCTCAAAGCAAATCTGAAGTTACCCGGAATTCAGCTAATTCAGAGCAAAACTCAACTGAAGCTAATCAAAAGGAGAATACTGCCGAGTCAAGCAAATCCCAAGCTAAGACTAATTCAGCTAATTCTCGTGAAACTCGCACCCAATCTAAGACAAATTCAACTAAGCAAGCTGGCTCTGGACAACTAGAAGTTGGTACAGTTAAAAATATCGTACAAGGCGATATCATCTGCTACGTTACCTTAGTGGATGAGAAAGGTAAAACTCACGAGGTTAGTGCCGATTTTGATATCTGTGCTAACCAAGAAACATTCTTAAAGAAAAAAGTCCGATTGAGCTATGAACTAGCTAACCTCAATGATTGCCAAAGTGCCGAACCCTGCGGCAAAACTAGGCAAGAAACAATTATCAGTAAGATGGAGATTATCGGAGAAAACTCACCAACCTCAACTAAAAATAAAGACTCACAAACCCTAAGTAATGGGGAATGGACAATAACAATTGGGAATGGGGACTCCTGGAATGGAGTTAACGGTACTGGAAACCTTAGTTACAATGGCTGCGATGCTAAAGGTAAATGTATTAAATTAGAAGGTGGGAAAGTTACCTGTCGAGATGGAAAATGTGTAATGGGTTGGAGTAATGGAGATTATTCCTATATAATCGAACAACCAATTACCGATCCAGACTCGCACTCTTCAGGAGCGACAACTTTAACAGTACGAAAAGGTGCTACTATTATTCTCAATGCTACTGGATTTAAAGGAGTTTAATAAACTTTGGTATAATTTAACGCGGGTAATAGCCTCTTCTCTTGTAAGGTTGATCTATGGATAGACTGTCGCTGTTAGTTTCGTTCCTAACAGACGGTCTTGTGGATACAATATAATCTACGGTGAGTCTTGATGATTCACCTTTATCCATTTATATTAAGAGGTTAAATCATGTGCAATATCAGGTAGAATTTAAGCCAAAAGCGATTAAAGATTTGCAAGAAATTACTCTTAATATCCAAGAGCAAATTATCAGTAAGATTGAAGTTATGCAAAATGATTTACACGGAGATGTAAAACGGTTAACCAACTTTACCCCCGAGTATCGGTTGCGAGTGGGCGATTATCGAGTTTTATTTGAAGTGGATAAACAAGCCATTATTATTTACAGAATAAAACATCGCAGCAAAGCTTATTAATGAAGAAGGAGATAAATAAAAATGATAGAATTACATCCTGAGTTTTTGACAAAGAATGGACAAAAAGAATTTGCTGTATTACCTTACGAAGAATTCCTAATAATCAAAGAATTATTAGAAGAATTAGAAGATTTAAGAGACTTAAGAGCGGCTAAAAAGGAAGAAGAAAATAGTCCTTCAGTTTCCTTGACAGAGGTGAAAAAGATGGTGAAATTATGATTATAGTAAAGAAAACAGAGGTATAACCAAGATGGCAACAAGTGAAGCAACTCCATTAAATCAATCTATCCCCCTTGACGAAATCCACTACAACGAGCAAGGACTTGTCCCCGCGATCGCACAAGATTACCTCGATGGTACAATCCTAATGATGGCTTGGATGAACCGCGAATCCTTACAGAAAACCCTCGAAACAGGCGAAGCTTGGTACTGGAGTCGCTCCCGTCAGGAATTATGGCACAAAGGCGCAACATCAGGACATATTCAAAAAGTGCGATCGCTCCGTTATGATTGCGATAGCGATGCACTCCTCATTACCATAGAGCAAATCGGCGATATTGCCTGCCATACCGGGGAAAGGAGTTGTTTTCACCAAGTCGATGGCAAAAAAGCACCACCGCCAGCCGATACATTATCTCAAGTATTTGAAGTAATTTGCGATCGCCGCGATAACCCAACTGAAACTTCCTATACCTGTAAACTATTCAACGGCGGCGATAATAAGATTCTCAAGAAAATTGGCGAAGAATCCGCTGAAGTAGTCATGGCTTGTAAAGACGATGACAAAGATGCCATCGCTTCTGAAGTCGCTGACTTAATCTATCATACCCTCGTTGCTATGGCACATCATGGCGTTGAAGTAAAAGACGTTTATCGGAAATTACAACAACGTCGGCGGTAATTGGTTGTTGGTTGTTGGTTATTGGTTGTTGGTTGTTTCTTGGTAATAGGTTTAAGCTTTGGTTACGAGAGAATAGTTTTGGGTTCTTCTGTACTTAGCGTGCCAAAAGATTAGACTAACTAGTATAGTTGGGTGCAAGTTATATCAAATCCTTTGGCATTGGTATAATCTTTTTTTTAACGCAGAGGACGCAGAGGTTAACACAGAGGTACGCAGAGGTTTTTCTGTCAGAGGTTGAATAATTCCGATGCAACCGAAAATGATATTAATCACTATTCTTTAAAGCATCCGGGATGTCCCGAGCCGGAGTAGACAGTGAAATCACTCACCCCCAAACCAG
>NZ_JAMZMM010000249.1 GCF_024178385.1 Limnofasciculus baicalensis BBK-W-15
TTTCCAGAATCGCCGACTTAAATATTGGCGTTTCTGCTAATGCTGGATTTATCCCAAACCAACGCCCCAAATCATCCCGGTATTCATAAACAAACATACTGCGTAACAAAGTTTGATATTCCTTTTCACCCTTAACACATTGCTGCTGCACAACTTGCAATAATAACTCCCATTCCCAATCCTCAACAGCCAAAGCCAAATCATCACGATATCCCTTGATCACACTCTCTAAACAACTACGAGAAAAAGGAGGATCTTCCTGTTGGAGACAATTATAGAGCAACCCTAACAAATTACGAATGTGACCACCACTAATACGACAAAGACGATCGAGAGTTTCGATACTATCAAATACTTCCTCAACCAACTCTAACCTATTGTGAGGTTCAACCTTGGGAAAGGCTCGTGTCAGGACAAGTTGTCGTAACAGCGCCATCCCTTTTGGAAACTCCCGCCCATCTCGTGACTGGATTGGCACCATCGGCAAAATTTTGGGCGCAACACCACCACCCAAGCGATTCTTGAGGGTTTCGTACTCATTAGAAAACATTAAAGATAGGGGAATAGTGTAAACCACATGACACTTCAATCGTCGCAGTTGAGAACCTCTGTCAATGAAAAGGTACTCAGGTTGGGATCTCCCTCCATGTACTGGTCTGGGATCTACCCGATCTAGATTATCAATAATTACCACTAACCCATTCTTACCCCTAGCCTTGAGTTTTTCAATAGCTGGTTGGATAATTTCTGCATTAATCGCCTCCAAAATGCTTTGGGTTCGAGGTTCGAGATGCTGTCGGAGTTTTTCGCGCATCTGAGGACTATCTTTGGTTCTAGCGGTAATTTTGGCAATCCCTACAGAAAGTTCTCCTTCCACAGATAATTCTACAGGAGTATGCAAAAAGTCTTTAATCTCACCAAATAACTTGGTAAAGTACTTAGGTTTGAGGGAAATGCCAATAGATTCCAAATTTTCACTGACAGACCTGGCAATGCTCAGTAAAATATCACTGATATCAACATCCGCCATATCGAGATCTTGAGAAGACTCAAAATAAACAACATGAAAATCTTGCTGTTCCAACTGTGCTTTAAGTCGAAACAGTTCAGTAGACTTACCACAGCCAATATGTCCAGTAAATAGCTGACAAGTAGGTTCTTCTGGTGAAAGGAGCGAGATCGTTCTCCCTAACTCCTCGACAATCCTACCACCCCGCACGCCAGAAAAATTAATATAGTACTGGCGATCGTCAGGATTGCCCATGTTCAAAGTCTTAGAAGGATTGCACGCTTTGAAAAATGTTGGTAGATGTAGTTTCATTTGTCTTCCCCCTTAGAGATACCCGCTGTATTCCTCTGCCGAATTAGTGGTGAAGGAAAAGGGCGGCAGGATCTATGCCACATAGTGAACAACCTCTTAGTATGAATAAAAAACTCGTTCTGAGAACTTACTTAGTCAAGCCATTCAACTAGAGAGTACCTTATGGATGAAAACTTGATCTCTAGGGGTTACACCCCCCTTATACCCTTATTGGCTTCAATACCTATAGCCCAGACTACTTCTGGTATAAGGGAAAACCCTGTCGTTATCGGTTATCGGTAGTAGGATTAAGCATGAATATCCTTTGCAACCCCAATCGGTAGGAGATGGCAAACATCGCATCAGTCTCTCAGGTACAATTAACCAGTCGGCGAGAAAAGCTGCGACGCGCACGCCGGATTAAATTTTGTCAGACAATCTGGCGATCGCTATTTGTCAGCGGTATAGCCAGCAGTTTAGTTTGGGCGATTACCTTACCCGATTGGGTAATTCGCAAGCCAGAGCAAATTGTGATTGAAGGCAATCACTTTCTTTCGGCGCAAACGATCCGCTCGCTGCTACCCTTGTCTTATCCCCGATCGTTGCTACGATTAGAACCGCAAGCGATCGCAGATACTCTCGAACAACAAGCTCCCATTGCCAATGCCACCGTGACTCGCCAACTGGTGCCACCGGGATTGACGGTTCAAATCCAAGAGCGCAAACCAGTCGCGATCGCACAACCACTAAAGCAGCATCAGGGTAAAACCACAGAGGTAGGATTTTTAGATGAACAGGGGGTATGGATGCCCCAGAGCAGCTATCGTTCTGTTAAGGCTAACTTGGAGTTACCAACTCTAAAAGTAATTGGCTCTAGCGAGCAATATCGTCCATACTGGAGGCAAGTTTACCAGGCTATCAGTCACTCTCCAGTCAAAGTGATTGAGATTGATTGGCAAAATCCCGCCAATTTAATCTTGAAAACCGAGTTGGGAAAAGTCCATTTAGGACCTTACAGTTCTCGATTTCCCGAGCAACTGCGGGTTTTGGATCGGATGCGAGACTTGCCAACTCACATCACCAAGAGCCAAATCGCCTATATTGACATCAAGAACCCTGATGTGCCCCTGATCCAGATGGTAAAGGAAATAGTAAAGGAAAATGCGAACTCTAAACCAGACAAAGACTAATATTGGTGGTAAGAGTGGTATAACAGAGGATTCTCCTTTCAAACAGACTCATTCTGACCCGGCTTGAGGAGTTGTATAGGTGTTCGTTGGTTTTTCGAGCAACTTAGCCTATAGTTGACTCAGATTGCTAGTTAGTCGAAGTCGGGAGCCAATAGGCTCTAGTACGAAGGGTAAGAAGAAGAAGATGTTAGCAATTGTTAGCATTTTTGGAGCGATCCATGACAGTCCCTTAACTGAAAAACTATCTAAACGGACAGCTATTGCGCTGCGCAGGCAACGCCCACAGGCTCCATTTAGGCAAGATTCAGAATCCTCCGTCAACAAGGGCGGGGGAGTGTCAAATGTAACTGATAAAGTTTAAAGTTGATTATTGACCCTGACCTATTGCAATGACGCTTAATAGTAAACTAGGGCTTATCCATCAAAGCTCTGATATCAAACTTAACGCCAATCTTTCAGTTGGAGTGGACAATACTCATCCCTTCACTAACTCTGGGTTGCAGTTTAACCAAACATCTGATTCCAAGGCAATCCCTAGGGAAGAAACCAGGAGTGACAATATCATGCCAGGTAGCGTTGCCAGAATCAAAGTTATTGGTGTCGGCGGAGGTGGGGGCAATGCTGTTAACCGCATGATCGCTGCTCAAGTCGCTGGGGTTGAGTTTTGGTCGATCAATACAGATTCTCAAGCACTCTCCCAAAGCGGCGCTCCTAAACGCTTACAAGTCGGTCAAAAGTTGACGCGGGGACTAGGTGCAGGTGGAAATCCAGCAATTGGCCAAAAAGCCGCAGAAGAATCCCGCGACGAAATTGCCCAAGCCCTAGAGGGTTCCGATTTGGTTTTCATTACGGCTGGGATGGGAGGCGGTACTGGTACAGGTGCAGCTCCGATTGTGGCGGAAGTGGCGAAAGAAATGGGAGCGCTCACTGTTGGCATAATTACTCGCCCCTTCACCTTTGAGGGCCGCCGCCGCACCTCTCAGGCAGATGAAGGGATTGCTGCCTTGCAAAGCCGGGTGGATACTCTGATCATAATTCCCAACAACAAATTGTTGTCGGTCATTTCTGAACAGACTCCAGTTCAAGATGCCTTTAGAATTGCTGATGATATCCTGCGTCAGGGGGTACAAGGTATCTCTGATATTATTACGGTACCGGGATTGGTAAATGTTGATTTTGCCGATGTGCGAGCAGTAATGGCAGATGCAGGTTCCGCTTTAATGGGGATTGGTATCGGCTCCGGCAAATCACGCGCAACAGAAGCAGCCGTGGCAGCGATTTCTTCGCCCCTACTTGAGTCTTCTATTGAAGGAGCTAGAGGGGTTGTTTTTAATATCACAGGTGGCACAGATCTTACCTTACACGAAGTTAATGCTGCTGCCGAAACGATTTATGAGGTTGTCGATCCCAACGCCAATATCATTTTCGGTGCCGTGATTGATGACAAACTTCAGGGTGAGATTAGAATTACTGTTATTGCGACTGGATTTACTGGAGAAGTGCAAGCCCCACCAGCGGTTAGAGAAGCACCTCGTTATAGCTCCCGACCAAATGTACCCCAACCCCCACCACCACCCCCTGCGCCGGATACTAGGAATAAACCAGGATTGGATATTCCTGAATTTCTGCAAAGGCGTCGTTTCCCAAAAAACTAGAGGCTCATTAATAAGTCGATAGTGGCTTGACAAGATATGTGACAAGGGGCTTAAGCCCCTTGTTAACAAGATATTTGAAATAGGTAGTTAGGTAGTTCCTGCCTCTCATTACAAGACAAACTCGTCCATGCAAAATCAACCAGCCGCTCGTTATTCATCCTCAACTCAGTCAAACGCCTATTGTCCCTCAGTGCCCATTTCCGTGTACCGGGAACTTGCAGCAGAGTTACAAGCTGCACAAGCTATGTTAGATTCCCTCAACAGTCAAAATCAGCAGTTGGTGAAACAGAATCAACAACTGCGACAAGAGGTTGAAAAAGTCCTAAATGCTACCCACAACCTCCAACAAGTTGTGACTTCATTTCCTCCTGTCGGTGGGTATCCACAAGGGGTTCCCCCAGAAAATGAGGGATCTTTTCGCCAACCTGTCATGCAATCGCCAAATCGCAAAGCAGCGGTATCTCCTCCCCCTCCCTCCTCTGGAAATGTGCCAGGGATAGGATTTCCTCCACCTCGCCAGAAATCTGAACCTGCTTCCTATCCTTATGGGGAGACGATGGTTATCGAACAGGATGATAATCGCTACCGTCGCACTCTATCTCGTGAGAATTCCTCAGAGATTAATGGTTGGTTGTTAATCTTGGCTATTGTCGCGATTGTCTTGACGGCATTTGGTACTGGATTTGTGATTGTTCGCCCTCTGTTAGGTAACAATCGTTAAGTTGTTGTTTGTTGTTTGTTGTTTGTTGTTTGTTGTTTGTTGTTTGTTTTATTACTAATAACCAATAACCAATAACCAATAACCAATAACCAATAACTAAAGATTGGTAGAAATAGCTTGAACTGGACAGGTGGGAATACACTGCTCGCAAACAATACAGCGCGATCGCGTAAAGTTGAGTTTGAAGTCTTGAGGGTTGAGGGTTAGGGCTTCTGTGGGACAGACTCCAGTGCATAAACCACAGTCAACACAGCTATTTTCATCAATTAGGATCTCGCGATCCAATAGGGAAACGTTGATGTCGTGCGATCGCATCCAATCGATAGCGGCATCTAATTGATCGATATCTCCTGATAATTCTACCACCAGCTTACCAATTTGATTCGGGGCAACCTGGGCGCGGATAATATTGGCTGCTACGTTAAAATCCCTTGCCAGTCGGTAGGTTACTGGCATTTGAACCGTGCGCTTGGGAAAGGTGAGAGTTACTCTTTTTTTCATTGTTTTGTTACAGTATTGTTATCAAGTATAAAGTTAGTTTGTAGTAGGCGATTAATCGCCTACTTTGACACTTACCTAAGTCCTGAATAGCTAGAGATCCTCTGGATTAATCCCCATCAATCTTAATCGTTGGGCTAATTTTTCAACTTGTTGTAAAGCAGATTCCTTATCAAGTCTTTCTGATTCAGCATTAAGTCTTTCTGCTTCAGCACGTTGCAAAGCAGATTCCTTATTAAGTCTTTCTACTTCAACTCGTTGTAAAGCAGATTCCTTAGCAAAACGTTCTTGTTCAAATTGTTCTTTAGGTGTCGGAATCCAGCTTCCCTGAGCGTCATACCACCGCAGCCATAACCGCTGACAACCTTGATAGTCTCCCAGCCACAATCCTATTCCTAATTCTAATTCCTCCATCCAGAATCGCGGTTCTGTTAATATTTGTTCTTGGTAACGATTTCCTCTCAAATGAAATACTCTTAGTCGATTAGTATATCGACTAAAAACAAAGTAATAGGGAATCTTGAGAATTTCTTCGTAAACTTGCCATTTAGTTGGTGGTTTATTTGGTTCTGACTCTGTTAATCCCAAATCTTCATCTTCCGTACCCGGTGAAAGGAGTTCCACCGCAATGAGAGGACTAACTTTTTCTTGCCAAAATACATAACTTAAACGGAGGTCTTTTTCTTGGTAGAATCTAGAGATACCTACAACCAAAAAGAAATCTGGTCTTTTATACCAATTGACATGCTGGGAATCGTAGTAAAGATTAAGATCGCTAGCTAAGAAAACTTGGTCGGCTGGGTAATTTGGCGGATAACAGGTATGGCACAAGAGATTAGCTTGCCAACCGTGAAATTCATCGGGCAAACCAGGTTCCTCCGGGTTTTCACTGGGTAAGTCGTACATGGTAGGCAGCGTTTCAATCGGAAGAGGCTGCGAATTTGATATGTACATGGCTTTTGTTTAATATCTATTACTAGATTATATCTTAATTAATCGTTGGACTAATTTTTCAGCACGTTGTCAAAACATAGATAGATCAATTTTCAGACATGTCAGGTACAGAGAAACCCGGTTTCTCAAAGAAACCGGGTTTCTAGGGTATACTTCATAACCATGGAATGTCCTGTATCTCTACCGGAGTCTGGTAAACTAGGGCAGATTAAGAATAAGCGCTATAATCAGTACAGCGATTTAGCGGTGGATTGTTGACCTTTATCCTTTTTTAGATTAGTTAATCATGACAGCAAAATTACCTGACTCAGTATCTCAATCCGCTCAGAAGTCTGACACGACGATGGGTACTCGCATCCGCAATTTTTTGATTGCACTGGTTGCGATCGCACTTGGTGTAGCATTGTACTTCGGATTGCAAACTCAGACGGGTACAGCCTCCCTCGAAAAGCAAGCAGAAGCATCCACACCCCTAGAAGTGGCAATGAGCAATGGCAAGCCAACTTTGATGGAGTTTTATGCTAACTGGTGTAGCTCCTGTCAAGCCATGGCACCGGATTTGGATAAATTGAAACAGCAGTATACTGACTCAGTTAACTTTGTAATGCTGAATGTGGATAACAATAAATGGTTGCCAGAAGTCGTTAAATATAGAGTAGATGGCATTCCCCATTTTGTCTTTTTTGGTTCAGACGGCAAAACGATAGCTCAAACGATTGGGGAACAACCCCGCAGTATCCTTGCCGCCAACTTAGAAGCTTTAGTAGCGAATAGCCCTCTGCCTTATACCCAAGGAAATGGAGAGGTATCTGAGTTTAATCCTCCAGTGTCAGGGATGACAGGCGCTCAAGACGATCCTCGCAGCCACGGCGCTCAAGTCAAGCAGTAGAGGCAGAAGATTATCCATCCCTTCCTTCGTGTCTTCGCGGTTTGCTAAATATAACAGCGCTTATGTTCAGGAAAACTTATCATACCCAAAAGTAATTCAAACCATTGCCCTCTATCAATTTAAGCGTTTTTCCCCCATACTCAGATACATATAAAAAATTAATTTCCGAGGCCATGAATATGGGTATGAGTTTGATTGATTGCTTAGTGATAACAGTCCTCAACACTGCTGTTTGCATTTGTTTACCAAAAGTCCTGGCGTTGATAGGATCGAATAAGCAGGCTAGTGCGAATCAAAATAAGTATGTGGCAGAAAGTAAATAATCTGAGTTTGACAACAAAGATTAACAATAGAAGAAGTTGCAGGAGTTTAAATTTTATCTTTCCTGAAACTTCTTTAGGTTTTAATTAGAGCAAATGGGATGTTTTTGAAGTACACAATAGAAACCCGGTTTCTTCAGAGAAACCGGGTTTCTATGTATCGTGAGGTTAACTGTTGCAGAATTAAAATATCTCAAGCAACACTTTGGCAAACATCAATCAACCGATGAATAACGGCAAAACCTCCACCTCCCGACAAGGTTGGTCCCTAGATGAACGAGATCCCAAAACTATTGAATCACTAATGCCTCTGTGGGAGTGGTTTTATAACTACTACTTTCGGGTGCAAACTGATGGCTGGTACCATATTCCAGAAGAGGGTAAGGTATTGCTGGTTGGCTCCCACAACGGTGGACTAGCTGCTCCAGATATGTCTATGATGATGTATGACTGGTTTCGGCGGTTTGGTACGGAGCGTCCCGTATATGGTTTAATGCACGCCAATATGTGGCAATTCGAGCTACAATTGTCAAAGCTAGCAGCTAAAACTGGGGCAGTCATCGCTCATCCGAAAATGGCGATCGCAGCTTTTGAAAAAGGTGCTAGTGTACTTGTATATCCTGGGGGAGCGCAAGATGTGTTTCGCCCTTACCAGTTGCGGGATAAAATTTACTTAGCAGGGCGACAGGGTTTCATTAAGCTGGCGCTGCGGCAAAATGTGCCAATTGTCCCGGTTATTTCTCACGGAGCGCACGATACTATAATTGTATTGGCTGATTTCTACCAACAGGTAAGAAAACTACACGATTGGGGACTATTCCCGTGGTTATTTGGACTCGATCCGCAAGTTTTCCCAATTTATCTGGGTTTACCTTGGGGATTGTCTGTTGGTCCTTTACCGAATATTCCCTTACCTGTACAGATTCACACTCGTGTTTGTGCGCCGATTGTATTTGAACATTATGGACGAGAAGCGGCGTGCGATCGCGATTATGTGAATGCTTGCTACGAAAAAGTCTGTACTCACATGCAGTTGGAGTTAGATTCTTTGGTTAGTGAAGTCGATCGGAAATAACTTAAAGTACTAATATAATCTCATGGAAACTTATCGCAAAGATCTAGATTACTGGTTTGAACGCCAACAAGAGTATCAACGCGCTCTTAAGGCAATCGAATCTAAAGGGGAAGGTACTGAAAGTGTCTGGAAACTGAAAGGGAAACTGGAAGCAGTAGAGGAAATGATTGCTTATTTGCAGAGGAGAATTGGCAGTTAAGAAAAAAATCCCCTGCCATAAAAGGTAGGGGTTATTTGTAAGGGCTGCTAAGTTGTGAGGAAAGATGTCTTTAAAGAAGATTATCTATGTTAAAGATTAAGTTATCGTTATGAGCGGATTAATTTTTGCCTCTTCCCTAGATTGCAGGTTTATGAAGTACACCCCAGAAACCCACCCCAGAAACCCGGTTTCTTCAAGAAACCGGGTTTCTATGTACCTCACATACCTAAAAATTACTACAATAGCTATTTAACTGAAATCTTGCACCAATGTTCAATAACCCCAAAAACCCGCCAGAGAATAAATTCTCTGTCTAATAGCTTAAGTCGGTTGAAACCGACT
>NZ_JAMZMM010000250.1 GCF_024178385.1 Limnofasciculus baicalensis BBK-W-15
ATTCCCCACTCCCCATTCCCTTCACCTTTCAAACACAGGTACAGTACGATTTGAAGGCGGCGGTGGTAATACTTGAGGGCTAGTAGCCGGATTACCATCTCCTGGCGCAGTTAATTCATCCCCAGGCTTAGTAAAAATCAACTCCCGCGAGGGATCGTCTGAAGGTTGTCCACTAGCCGCTGGCGGTTTAAACAGTGGCGGTAAAGGAGGAGGAGTCGCCCTCACCCCAGAGGAAACGGGAGGAGTCGCACCACTGGTAAGATAAATATGACCTAATGCCTTCCCTTGATAAGTGCGTCTCGTCAACCGCCACTCCGGATTGAGGAAAATCTTCTGAAAACCAGTCCCCATTCCTTGAGTACTACCAATTTCAATCTCTGGCGCATTCCGATTTACACGGTTTGTCCCCACTAATACCAATTCACCATCCCGTTTAACAATTCTGAGGAGGTAGTCTAAACCCAAATCTTGCTCCTCCATCCGGATTGAATACCCGTTACTGTCAGTATTGCGACTGCAAATACCCGTAAAATCAAAATTTAGCAACAGCGGTTCCACTATTACCGGGTTATTACCCCTCTCCCGCCAGCAATCCCGTTGCCCAGACAACCGTTCGATAATCAGCAGTTGATACTGATTGTCACCGAAAGGAGCAGCAACCGCAATAAAATTATTCGCGTTAACTTCAGTATTGTCAAAAGTGCCAGCATTACTTGGGCTGAAACCCCCGACTGTAAGGAAAGAAGCGATCGCGAGCGCTGCAACTTGGAGCCATCGTGAAGTCTTCATAAGTACCCTGCAAATTCCTGCAATTTGAACAGACGCTACTGAATCCAAATTAGATCCCGAATTCTTCAATAATAGGACTTCCGCAAACCTTCTCTCTGTAGGGTGCGTTATGCGATAGCTAACGCACCACTGCAAACCTTCTCTCTGTAGGGTGCGTTATGCGATAGCTAACGCACCACTACCACTGTATGTAGCTGCATAAGTCCTGAAAATAAGTCCTAAAAAAGTTAAAAATACCAGAAATATTTTTATTTGGCAAATTTTAATTAAATTTTGGCACAATTCTTAATCAACCGTCGGCTTAACCACAAAAGTCAGTACCGTTTCATCCACTCCTTTCAGCTTCAGAGGGCGACACTTGGTAATCGCACCATCCTCCACCCAGTCAGCAACACTAGCCGAGACAAGAATCGAATTAGGTTCCGCTGCCTCCTGTAGTCGGGCTGCAATATTCACAGAAGGACCAATTGCAGTATAGTCTAGCCGTTCAGCACCACCAAACATACCGACAACAGCCGTTCCCTGATGAATACCACAGCGGAATCGTACCGGGGGTGGACCATCATTTCCCACAAGCCCCTTCGCTTCCCACTCTTCGTTAAGCTTCTGTAAGGATCGTAGCATTTGCCGTGCTGTAGCAATAGCTCGTCGCGCTTGCTCTTGGGGTGTGATTTCCTCTGGCGCTCCAAAAATCGCTAAAATGCCATCGCCCATAAATTTATCTACCGTACCGCCATTCTCGAAAATAGCATGAGTCATGGCTGCCAGGTATTCATTGAGCAATTCAGCAATCCGAAGCGATCGCAAAGTATTAGAAAGCTGAGTAAACCCTACAATATCACTAAACAGCGTCGTAATCAGTCGTGGTTCCGGATGTAAATCCAGAGAAAGTTCACCCTTTGCTGCTTTCTCCACCATTGCTGGCGGCAAGAAGCGTTTTAGTACTGATTCTGTCAGGTAAGTATTTAACTCTAGTACCTTTTTCTCATTTGCTTTCAAAGCCAGAAGATTTCGCACTTCTGCCAATAATTCTCTATCGTTAAATGGTTTAGATAAATAAGAATCTGCTCCCTGCTCTGTCCCCTCAATTCTACTTAATTCATCGGCTTTCGCTGTTAGCAAAATAATTGGTATTCCTTTTAATTTTTCCTCGGAACGAATTAACTCAATTAGATCTAAACCAGATACTTCAGGCATCATCAAATCTGTAACAATAAGTTGGGGCTGTTTCTTACTCGCAATCTGGAACCCTTGCTTCCCATTACGAGCCGTCATTACTTGATACCCAGCTTGTCGTAAAATCTGTGACACGTAGCCACGTAAATCAGAATTATCATCTACCACTAAAATTTGATCTGAATCATTCGTTTCTTCCTGTTTATCTGTCTCGTTCTCTTCTTCATCTTCTAGAATTGATTCAATATCGAGATCTGCTAACTCGACAATGCCACGACTAGCTTGAATTTCTGTGGGCACTTCCAGAATTTGCTCGCCAGGTAAATGAGCTGTACCTGTTTGGAGCCAAATGGTAAAAGTTGTCCCTTGATTAGGTTCCGAATCTACTGAGATTTGACCACCATGAATTCCTACTAATTCTTTGACTAGAGCTAATCCTAAACCACTCCCTTCATAAGATCTATTAACCGAGCCTTCCGCTTGTCTGAATCGCTCAAATAAATGGGGAATTTGCTCCTTACGAATGCCAATACCCGTGTCTATAACCTGAAGCCTAACATGATCTCCTGCTGGTTCTACCATTACCGTAATTGTCCCCCCAGCATTGGTAAACTTCATGGCATTTGACAGGAGATTATACAAAACTTTATCAAACTTTTCTAAATCCAAATAAACTGGATAACAGGGTATTACCTGAGTTGATAAACCGATCCGCTTCCTATCGCAATATGGTCTAAATATTTCCACAATTTGCGTAACAAATTCCCCGAAATTGCAGGGACGGAAACTTGGCTGCATCCTTTTAGCATCAAGTCTTTGTAAATCAAGAAGCTGATTGACTAGTCGCAAGAGACGACGGGAATTGCGGAGGGCGATCGCACTTTGCTCGTAAGATAATCCCTGCTTTTGATTTACTACCGATTCTAATGGTCCAATTGTTAAAGTTAGTGGGGTGCGGAATTCATGGGATACGTTTTGGAAAAATTCGGTTTTTTGGCGATCTAATTCGATTAATCGTTCGGCTTGCTGACGAGTTTTTTGATAGAGTCGAGATTGTTGAACTGCGATCGCAGCTTGGGATGCTACTGATTGGGCAAGATCGATTTCTGATGACAGCCACTGACGTGGTTTATTAGTTTGTCGCAGTGAAATACTACCAATAATTTTGCCATCTACTAATAATGGCACTAGTAATAGGGCGCGGGCTTTTTCCCGCAATCCTAAGTCAAATTCATTTATTTCTGGATATCCTGACATATCGTTAAAAATCACAGGCTGTTGAGTATCGACAAGTTGTCGCAGCACCGGATTACTAACGATAGGCACCATAGACTGAGGTAGCTGTGAAAAAGAAGAGGTAGGAGGTGAAGGGTTAAAGGTAACAGGAGAATGTGAATCCCGATCACCTCTTCCTTCGGAGAAGCCAACTGCTTCGGTATCAAATACTTGAGCTGATTTCCCATCATATAAACCTACACATTGGACAAACTCATCTTCTTCACTCCAAAGGGATAAAACACAGCCATCCACTTTAAGGGCTTGGGCTAATTTTTGGGTAATTGCTGTAAAGATTTCTTTGGGATCGAGGGTCGAGCGGATCGCTGTGGTAATAGTGTTGATTAAGGTTTGCTGAGTTGCCAATGCTTGAATTCTTTCGTAAGCTCGTGCCTGAGATAGGGCAAGGGCAGCTTGATCGGCTACCATCACCACTAGTTCAATTTCATCATTTTCCCAAATGTGAGGCTCACCACATTGATGGAGAGCCATTACTGCTACTAATTCCTGTTGACTGATCAGGGGTACAACTAGGGTTGAACGAATGTTAGCTTTTTGGTATGCGATTACCCTTTCTTGAATGTCGGGAATATCCTCATAAAATCTTTCATCTGTCAAGATATCGTTAACAATTGTAACATCACGGGTTTCCCATACTGTCTCTGCTAAGAAGAGGCGAGAGGTTGGAAGTAAAGAGTTAGAGGTTAGAGGTAAGGGGTTAGAGGTTGGAAGTAAAGAGTTAGAGGTTAGAGGTAAGGAGTTAGAGGTTAGAAGAGAATCCTCTTGCCTCTCACCTCTTTGATAAACAAACCACTCATCTACCAATCGCTCCTCTTGACAGGGGCGTAGAATACAAATATCAATTTCCAGAACTTGGCCTACTGTTTCCACAATCCTTTGCAAAATTTCTTGTAGGGGAGAAGCATCGGTTTTGTCATACTGAGCATTGCGAATAGTGTTAGTCACCGTATTGAGGAGTCTTTCCCGACGGAGCGAGCGAGATAATTCCCTAGTACGCAATTGCAGGACATTGTAGGTATCCAAAGCTTGTCTAACTACCGACTTGAGTTCCTCGGCATTCCAGGGCTTGGTGACGTATTTGAACACCTTCCCAGTGTTGATCGCCTCCACTAAGTCATCGATATCGGTGTACCCTGTCAAAATAATCCGGATGATATCCGGGTATTGAGTAGCAGTCAGACTCAGTAATTCCGTACCGCTCATTAACGGCATTCGCTGATCGGAGATAATGACAGCAATATTTTCCTCACAGGCTAAAATCTCCAGTGCCGTCGGGCCATCCTCTGCCCTCAACACCTTATAATCTCGATGGAAGGTACGGTAAAGCAAGTCAAGGTTGTCGGGTTCATCATCGACAACCAAAAGTTTAGGCTTATTAATTTCTTGGGATTGCATAGACTGCTCTCCTACCACCAGGACTTGCATTTACTACAAATAGTTTGCACCCTCTTGACAGATTCTTCCGGATGGGAAGCGCTGAAAACGACGTTGACAGTGACAGATGAGACGATTTCTCCTCCCATCTTGCCTCTTACCTGAAAACCCCGATCCAATAGCCCCGATCCAATAGCTCACAAGATACAACTCAAGCGATCGACCCTAATTTTGATGCTAGCGTTAAGAAGCATGTTACTCGTTTCGAGAGAGTACAGCCCCATGGCTGTCACCACTAGTCCCTCCAATGGATTGTAATATTGGTTTCCCAGAATGTGGTCTTAATTAAGGTTGCCCCAAGTAGCTCCTTGTAGAATACTATTGTGTTTTAGGAAAATGTTTTTGCGATTGTGAACCCCTGCTTCTCTTTCTTGATGCCTGACGAACTCACCCCTAAAAGTCAGGATGCCTTGATGCCCATTGCATCTCACTTTACCATCCGGACAGCTCAAGAGCAGGATTTGACCCTGTTGGCAGAAATTTTGACGGAGAGCTTTCACTCTTGTCGAGGTATGCTGCGCTGGGTTTATCCTATTTTGCGATTGGGCATTTACGAAGATTTGCGCAATCGCATCCGCACTAACTCCCCCCATTACGCTTGTTTAGTCGCAGTAGCTACCATTTCTGGAGTCAGTGGTGCCAGGGAGCGAGTAGTAGGGACAGTGGAACTCTCCCTCCGTCATCTCTCCCCTTGGAGAAGTAATGGCTCTCAGTATCCTTATGTCTCTAATCTGGCTGTCAGCAAATCTTGTCGCCGACAGGGGGTAGCTCAAGAATTACTCAAAGCTTGCGATCGCAAATCGCTAGAATGGGGTTTTCCGGATCTATACCTCCATGTTCTGGAAAACAATCATCAGGCACGGCAACTGTATCTGAAAACAGGATATCAATTACATCGGGTTGAGCATAGCTGTGGTACATGGTTCCTGAGACACCCCAAAAGGCTTTTCTTGCACAAGCATTTTAATCCCGGGGGGACAAAGGGAGAGACAGGGTAAAGGAAGAAGCTAAATTTAGCTTTTTGTGTGTCATCAACTATTTACGTCAATTAAAGACAGCCAGTTATGATTGAAATCCGGGTGTATTCCTGCTCCCTTAAAGTTAAGAAATATGAGTTGAAATGGAGAGCGACAATAAACAGCCTTGCCAGACAGCTCTTTATGAAGAAGAGGAGACACTTGCTCGCCTGACAAAAACAGCCAACTTTCAAGGCGCTAGTGGCATTAACCAGCAAAGCCTGAACTTCCGCAAGGATCAGATGTGTGACTCACCCGCAGAGAGAATTCTAAAGCAGCTTCACAATAAACAGTTGCTAATCGTTAATCCTAAGCGTCGAAATGGTATAATTCTATATAAGCGCTATCATGCAGAATTTGCAGGTCCCGGTTCGGCAGTAGGAGTATCATTAGATACCGATTGCCAGAAAATCCTGCCAGTAGGAAATCTTGATTTAATCTCGCCGGAATCCGCTGACGACAGACAGCGGGCTTATTTGATTCGGCGGCAGTGGGTACGCCTGACTCTGCAAATTACAGAAAATCCAGAGCCAATCGGACGCGCTCAGAAAATCATAGAACAGTTTGAGGGCTTCTTTGACAGTGCGACAATTGCTAAATTACCAGATGAAGCCTTCTCCCTTCTTGTTGGTGTTTTGCCTCATACTGTGGCTAAGGTGAGGGGGAAGAGATAGGGTTGGTTACTAGATCTTAATTGGCTAACTATTGCTAACTCAAATGTCTGAAAGTGCTATCCACGCGATCGCTGTCACGATTAAATTATTTGCAGCTTATCAGGATGCTTATGGGGTTACGGAACTTCATCGGGAATTTCCACCCCAGACACCTGTATCAGCAGTACTAGATTGCCTGATTGCCGAACATCCAGAATTGAAGCCATGGAGGGATATTACCCGCTTTGGGATCGATCTTCAGTTTGCTGGACCAGACACTATTCTCCAACAGGGGAATGAAGTTGTGTTAATTCCCCCTGTTAGTGGTGGTTAATAGATTAATTTGTCGAAAGTCAAGAAGCAGGGTGTAGGAGGGATGAAATACCGCAATTGATTGTTTTAGGGCACTTTTTCTGTAAAGATGACAAAAAGCCTACCTGAGAGCAACGTGACAGCTATGACCGAAGAAACTAATCCCACTCCCAATCCCGAAACTGAATCAGCAGCTAAACCAGCCAAGGCTAAAAAAGAAAAACCACCCGCCCTTGAAGACAAACCCTTCACCGAATTTATTGAACAAGACTACTTGCCAGCATTGAAGAAGGCTTTTGCCCAACAAGGCATTGAGGATATCGACGTAGCCTTCACCAAAGAAAAAATTCAGATGGCAGGTTTGAGTCAAATGGCAGCCTGCTGGCAAGTGATGGGAGGCTTCGCCAAAGGTCAACGTCAATTTAACATATATTTTCCTGATGAAGATATAAATAAGCAGAAAGCCTTCTCTTGCGCTGCCAAGGGTGTCAAACCCAGTACCATTGAATCATTCATGATAGATGAGCGAAAGGTAACCCTAGACTTGCTGGTGTTTTACACCATACAGCGACTAAACGCCCAAAAGTGGCTGGCATGGAATTAGACGAAGCAGAAAGAAAATTTGGGAAGTTGGTAGCGACGGGATGTTTATGTTATAATTTTGCGTTTTAGGGCAACCATAACCTCGTGCGCTACCACTCAAATTAACATGCTAACCCCTGTAAACCGAGAACAAGAACTAAAGCATGAAACCCTGCAATTGCTCAGAGAGTACCAGGAATCGAATTCTGCAGCAATTCGCAATCAGCTCGTTCATCTTAATTTTGGATTAGTGAGGAAAGAAGCTCATCACTGGGTTAACCAGTGTAATGAAAGCTACGAAGACTTGCTGCAAGTAGGCTGTATTGGCTTAATTAGGGCGATTGAACGATTTGACACCACTAAAGGAACGGCATTTAGTTCCTTCGCCATTCCCTACATTAGAGGTGAAATTCAACATTATCTAAGAGATAGGGGACCTGCGGTACGGATTCCTAGACGGTGGCTAGCCCTGCGACAGCAGTCAGTGGCAACGATTCAAGATTTACGAATGAAGTTGAATCGACAGCCAACGGATGCGGAGATAGCACAAACGCTGAAAGTTTCCCTCGCCGAATGGCAAGAGATTAAGCTGGCAGATCAAAATCGGGAACCCTTGAGCTTAGATACTCCAGTTGGGGATACAGAAGAAGGGACTACCAGTTTAGGCGAACTCGTACCGGATCCTCGATATCGCAGTTTCCAGTTAGCTCAAGAAGATCGGATTCGCCTGCAACAAGCTTTAGCCCACTTGGAAAATCGGACTCGCGAAATCTTGGAATTTGTGTTTTTACACGACTTGACCCAAAAAGAGGTCGCGGAGTTATTAAATATTAGTGTAGTAACGGTTTCCCGTCGAGTGAAAAAGGGACTCGAAGCGATGAAAAAACTGATGACGGGGACAGATGATTAAGTAGAACGAGTTTGGATCTATCTTCACAGACAATGGCACTCTGAAGATGGAACTATAATTGAAATATCGATGCCAATGGTTTATTGTGGATGGTTTATACCTGAATCTATTGCCATAATCAATTAGTTTCAGCGGTGTCTGTTGGTAAAACTTTGGGAGACGGGTTATGCGTCAATCTTTATTAATTAGTTTAGTCACATTACTGGCGCTGTTGGTGGGCGGCTGCCCTGCTAATCAAGAAAATCCTACAGCCGTGGGTGGTTCCCCATCACCAAATCCTCAAGCTACTCCAGCTTCGCCCACCACCCCACCGACAAAAGTGGCTTCGTCTAATGTCAAATTGCCCCCGAAACCAGACAATCAACTCGCTGTATCCGGATTAACGCAAACCCTGCCTCCAGAAGAACAACTCAAACGGGCTACTAAAGGGCGGGTAGATCCATTTTCATTGATTTCAGATATCAAACCGATTAAGACTGTAGTGCCTAATCCAGAGGGCGCAGGAAATAATCAATCTGAGCCAATAAGAGTAGTACCGCCTACCCCACCCTCTGCACCACCTCCAAGAAATCAGAGTGGAGGTGGCAATCGCTCCAGTGGCAATCAGTCTATAAGAACAATAAGACCAAATGTCTTGCCATCACAGCCACGAGGACCATTTCGCCCAATAAACCTCCGCCCACAATCTGTTACTGCTTCAAAGCCTACGCCAAACACTAGGCGAAACACTACGCCAAAGCCTACGCCAAAGCCTACGCCAAAGCTTACGATTGTGATTAAACCAAGTCCTTCAACTACACAGGTTTCCATTCCCCCGACTCCCCCTCTTCCTCCCCCGCCTAAGTTTATCCCTGACTTGCCCAAACTGCCGGAGCCAACACTGGCAAAAGGTATTGAAGTGACAGGGGTAATCGAAATAGCAGGTGTGCCTCAAGCAATTTTGAAAGCACCCAATGAATC
>NZ_JAMZMM010000682.1 GCF_024178385.1 Limnofasciculus baicalensis BBK-W-15
CCGACATCCGCGACCAAGCCTCACACCGGGTGTTCAAGGGCTTCCTTGCGACGATTCCAGCCGAGAAGCGCAAGCACTTGCCACGATATCTGGCGGGGATCCGCGTGCGCATGGGCAAGGTCGCGGCCAACCTGCCGCGTGATTCCAAACTCATGGAAGAGACCGTTCCCTACTGGCGAGCCGCCAAGGCCCGAGTCGATCTGCATGCCAAGGCTGGCGTGACAGACGGGGAACTGACGCTCTACCGATGGATGGTCGAAGAGTTCCGCGTCGCGCAGTTCGCGCAGGAACTTCGCACAGCGATGACGGTTTCGCCAAAACGCCTGCAAGAACAGTGGAACAAGATTGGAAAGCCGTAGAGTGCCAGGCGTCAGGTGTGAGCGGGGTACCTGACGACGGCCAGCAGTTGATCGTGAAGCGCGCCATTGCTCACGACCGCATTCCCTGAAGTGACTCGTCGGTGTCCAGCGAAGTCCGTGCACCGACCTCCGGCCTCTTCGATGATCGCGACCGCGCCGCAGATATCCCATGGTTTCATGAGCGGTTCGACTGAAGCGTCCGCCCTGCCCGTGGCGACGAGGACGAGGCCATAGCAGTCGCTCCAGCCGCGCGTGACCGCGCACGACTTCTGGAGCCGTGGGTACAACTCAATGGCGCGTGCCTTCTCGAAGTAGTCCAATGAGGTCGTGACCAAGGTGGCGTCGCTCAAGCGCGAAGTGTTGGAGACCTTTGCAGGCGTGGACGTGCGTGCTTGTCCAACCTCATCGAGTTCCAGTTCATGCCACGAACCGAGACCGATAGCTCCCCACACAAGTTCGTTCAAGGCGGGCATGACGATCACGCCGCCAATGGGCGAGCCGTCTTTCTCCAGGCCGAGGATTGTGCCGTAGAGCGGCACGCCGTGCACGAACGAGACGGTGCCGTCGATGGGGTCCACGACCCAACGATACTCTGAGGTGCCCGCTCGCTCTCCAAACTCTTCGCCGAGGACGCCATCACGCGGGAACGCCTCTGCCAGACGCTCGCGAACCAACGTCTCTGCGCTGCGGTCTGCGATGGTGACCGGCGAGCCATCGCCTTTGGTTTCCTGTGTGAGCGTCTCGAGGTGGGGGCTGGTGTCACGATTCGCACCCAACGTCGGCCCGGGAAACCAGCGAAGCGTTAGTCGGGCCGCTTCGAGAGCGATGCGACGGGCGGCGATCATTCTTTGCGGGAGTGCGTCTTCGCTCACAGAGTCATGGTAGTCCCGGGCGCGTGAGTGGCTGGTCGCGCTCCACGCCCGATTCGGCCCGCTATTCTCTGGCATGAAAGCCGTCGTCGTACAGCGTCAAGGTTCGCCAGTCGCCGCCAACATCGAGTATCGCACGGACTACCCAGAATGCCCTGAGCCTCAGGCCGGCTGGGTGCAGATCAAGACGCTCGCGAGCGCGTTCAACCAGATGGACCTGTGGGTCGGTCGTGGTG
>NZ_JAMZMM010000251.1 GCF_024178385.1 Limnofasciculus baicalensis BBK-W-15
CTTCAGATATTGGCAACTCATTGGTAGAAACACTGCCCCAAATAGACTCTAGGAGAATATTTTCTGATTCTTTATCCTGAGATTCTAATGACTGAGATTGGGCTAAACTTAACTGAGATTGCAGGAATTCTGGTAAGTTTAGATCTGATGACTGAGATCGATCGACACTAAACTCAGATTCCAGTAATTCTGGTAAGTTAAGCTCAGAGTCTTGGACTTCCGCCTCAAATTCCTGAAACTCTGTCATACTAGGCTCAAATGATTGAAATTCAAACCCACTGAGTTCAGATTCTTGAAATTCTTCTAAACTCCACTGCAAGTCAAGTGAATTATTTAGATTGCTAATTTCCGATGGAGTGACTGATTCTTCCTCCTCAACTACTGAAGCTTGAGAATTAATATTTATTAATGCTCCCACTTCCAGGGAATTGTTAATCAAGTCGAAATCTGGCAGTCTACTTTCTGAATATTCAGATAAGTCGAAATTATCTCTTTTATCTTCCGCCAAGACTTCCATCTCGCCAGGGATTTCTAAAACCTGGAATCCGGGAATTTCCTCACTCCTTTCAATAAGACCAGCTAATTGTTGTAGAGTTAGAGAAGGTTCACCACCCCAAATGCGATCGCCATTAAGTACTGCTCTTTGTCCTTCCTGAAAGTCTGCTAAAGCCGTCTGAGCAATAATTAGCGCCCGCTCCGGTGCAAGCTCCAGAGCCGCGATCGCAATTTTCGCGATCGCGCCAAATCCCGATAAATTCATGGATTCCGCTAAACCAATAAACACTTCTGCCTGAATCCGCAGGGTATCTGCTATTGTTTGAGGATCGCCAGTTGCGATCGCGGCTGCAATTTGTTCTAACCGCTGACTCACCCCAATTTCAAAAATAGACTGTGTAACATCAAAGCCTAATTCTATCGAAGAAGGGATTTGGTTTTCCGAGTCAAAACAGTCCCCCAATTTCTCTTGCAATTGGGCAAAAATAGCAGCCGTGCGATCGAGAATTTCCGCATCATTAATTTGCCCGCCTGTTAGTTGAGCTGTTATCGGTAAGCGGAGACATTCATACCCTTCAAAGATTAATGCTTCCACTTCTGCATCAATCGATAAGTCTGGATTAAATAAAGCCTTAAAAATATCCTCCAATGAGTGGGATACGTTTTTAATAGTTTCCAAACCTACACTAGCCGCAGCACCTTTGAGAGTATGGGTTGTCCGCATTAAGTTATGGATTTTGTTAATGCTGTAGTCTTCTCTCAGAGTCAGTAATTCTCGTTCCAATACTTGCAATAATTCCGGTGCTTCTTGGAGAAAGTATTGGTAGCCTTGTTCGCGAATCGTCGGTTCATTATTCATACGGTATTTGGGATTAAGGCTGTGGGTTTGAATACTGGGATTTGGCGAATTTGATGAGTTGTAATTAGTAACAATTAGGTGATGATTAGTGAGGAGATTATGATCGGAATATTGACCAAGATCTGTTGCTAGTACTTGGTCATAATTAGCGGAGTTAAAATCACCGATTAATTCACGTATCCATTTAATAACTTGCTTCATGGTTGTTTGTTGTTTGTTATTGGTTGTTCGTTGATAAATCTAGCGATTAGCCTCAATTACTATGTAGTTGTTTGTTTGATTTTGCTTATTGTTATTAACACTGTTATTTTGTAGAGATTATAAAGAATGGGAACCGTTAGCGAAAAATACCCTAGGAAAACAGATTATTCGTTCAGCCGATAGTATTGGAGGGAACATAGCCGAAGGAGTTGGCAGAGGAACTTCAGGGGATAATAAACGATTTGTAAGAATAGCAAGAGGCTCTTTATATGAAACTCAGGATTGGTTAAGAAGAGCTTACTCTCGCCACCTATTGACATCGGATCAATTAGATACACTCAAACCCATCATTGACGAATTAGCACCCCGATTAAACTCCTATCTGAACTCCATCAAATAACCAACAACCAACAACAAATAACCAACAACCAACAACCAACAACTAATCAACCTTAAATTGATCTGCACTACTTTGAAGGTTTTGAGCCATACTCAATAGTTCCTTAAACGATGTCGCAATTCCGATAGAATTGTCAGAAGTTTGGTTAGCAATTGAGGCAACTTCACTCATAGTTTTAGTCACGGATTCAAACTCAGCCGTCTGTAACTGAGTGGCTTGAGTGATACCTTGGACTAATTGACTGATTTGAGCAGTAGCTTCAACAATAGCATTCAGATTTTGACGGGTTTCGCTCACCAAAGTAGTACCTTGGGCGACTTGTTGAATACCCGTTTCCATTGCGGTAGATACCTCAGCCGTACCCTGTTGAATTTCTTGCACTAGTTGTTCGATTTCGCTGGTAGCTTCTGCTGACTGACGGGCTAAAGAACGGACTTCATCGGCTACCACCACAAAACCGCGTCCGTATTCACCTGCCCTGGTAGCTTCAATTGATGCGTTTAATGCCAGGAGTTGGGTTTGGGTAGTAAAGTTACTAATTAAGTTTACCACTCGCGAAACTTTCTGGGTGGATTCGCTCAAGCGCTTGAGTCGTTTGCTGGTTTCTGCCACTGTCTCCCGGATATCGAGAATCCCTTCCACAGTGCGATTCATTGCCCCATCCCCTTGCCGCACCGTTTGGTTGGCTTGTTGTACAGCTACTTCTACTTGTTGGGCACTAATTTCCACTCCTTTGGTAGAATTAACCATCTTGTCAATTTGCCCTAAAGCGAGGTTGAGTGCTTGGAATTGCTGTTGCGCTTGGTGAGTGAGACTGGTAATAGAAGATTCACTATTAAGTGAGGTTTGGGCGACTTTCCGGGAGGATTCTTGCACCTGCTTAATGATACCGCGCAAACTTTGCAGGGTATTATTATAAGCATCGGCGACAGTACCAACTTCATCTTCAGTTACAGGGGCGCGGACGGTAAGATTACCTTGTAGAGCTGGGCGCACTGATGATAGCAACTGCATCACATTCCGTTGTAGTGACTCTTTATCAGCTTTTTCCCGTTGAGCCGCTTCTGCAAGCTGTTGAGATTGTGTCTGAATTTGTTCGACTGATTCTGCCTGTTGCAAGACAATCCCTAACTGTCGAGAAATCTGTACTAATAAATTAACCTCACTCTTTTCCCAGTGACGGGGTTCAGAATTTTGGTGAGTTACTAACAAACCCCAAAGCTTTTCACCCTGAAATATGGGAGCGATAGTATAGGCTTTTACGCCCCATTCCAGCAGTAATTCTTTGGCAAAAGTCAGCTCTTTCGATTGGCTAATATCATCTATCGCACTAGCTTCATTTTTGCGATACTCACCACCTTCAGTTTCCTGCAAAATGGGATCTATTACTAGTGCTGCTGTACTGCCAGCTAGTCTCATTGTACTGGTGCTGACATCTTCAATGACAAATTCTCCACTCCAATCAGGCTGGAAGCGATAGATAGCAACTCGATCCGCTTTAAGTAGTTGTCGGAGTTCTTGAGTAATAGTGCGGAAAAGACTATCATAGTTGAAGTTTCGGTTCCGTAAACGTTCAGCAATTCGCTGTCCGATGGAATCAATTAAACTAATAAAATTGGTTTCCCGTTCCGCTAGCTTGGTTAAGGCTTGGGACTGTTGCTGCACCTGTTCTAAGTAATCTACTAATTGCAGCGCCGCACCCATTTGCAACCCGATTTGAGCTATAGCTAAAACTTCAGCATCTTGCCATTGACGAGGTGCTTTGTTTTGGTAAACACTCAGTAAGCCCCAGAGTTTTTCTCCCACAAATACTGGCACAACTATGTATGCTTTAGCCTGGAATTGCTCCAATATTTCCATCTGACTGGCAGAGGAATCAACCTTGTAGATATCATTAACTACCAAGTTTTCCCGTTGGCGATAGATACCTCCCTGGGTTTCTAGTAAATTGGGTTCAGGCGATACTGTACTAAGATCGGAATTCAGTAACGGTATCCAGTCACCTCCTACCGATTCAGCGACAAACTCACCACTCCAATCAGAATTAAAGCGATAGATAGCAACGCGATCGCATTCTAGTAAATAGCGGATCTCTTGAGTAGTGACGCGGATGATAGATTTAGCGTCTAGAGAGCGAAGGATTCTGGAAATGATTTTGGTAACTCCTTTCTCTCTTTCCGCCGTTTTAGCCAGTTGAGCAGAAGTTACCTGTAGTTGCTCAATATACTGAACCTGTTGCAGAGCTACCCCAAACTGTAGACCAATTTGAGTCAAGAATTTGATCTCTGTTTCCTCCCAATGACGGGGACCACTGTTTTGGTAAACTGCTAGCAAACCCCACAGCTTGTCACCAGTGAAAATTGGCACGAGGACATAAGCTTTAACCTCAAATTGCTCTAAGATTTCCACATGACAAGCAGAGTGACCAGCTTTATAGATATCATCAACTGCAAGACTTTCTTTTTTAGCATACCTGCCGCCTTGGGTTTCCTGTAGATAAGTATCAGGCCATACCGTTTCGATATCAGGTCCGACTAGGCGCATCCAATTTCCGGCTACTGACTCAGAGATAAATTTACCACTCCAATCTGGCAGCAATTGATAGACAGCCACGCGATCGCATTTTAGTTGCTGCCGGACTTCTTGGGTAGTGATGCGGCAAATGCTGTCAACGTCAACAGTCTTGCGGATTTTATCGATTGCTCTGGTTGCCGCCCGTTCCACATTTGTGGCTTTTTTGAGCTGGGCAGATTGGGCTTCGAGTTTATCAATATAATCGGAAAACTGGAGGGAGACTCCCAACTGAGCGGCAATCCGTTTGGCGAAATCCATCTCTATGTCGTCCCAATGGCGCGGTCCGCTACACTGATGGATGGAGAGGAATCCCCAGAGATCGTTACCTTTAGTCAAGGGAACTAGGAGATTGGCGCGGACTTGAAACTGAGAGAGAATTTCGATATGGGGAGAACTTAGCCCCGCATTATAGATATCGCTAATTGCCTGAATTTTTCCTTCCAGATAGTGAGGAGCAAACATTTCACCAAAAGATCGATCGTTAATATCGAACCCCATTGCACTAGAGTAGGTAGAGGCAAAATCCTCAGCCACAACTTCCCCATTATTGTAATCGGGGTAAAAGCGAAATACCCACACCCGGTCAGCTTTGAGCAACTGTCGGACTTCAATCACTGTTGTCTTGAAAATTAAATTCATTTCCAAAGACTGGCGATTCTGGTCGATAATTTTGATTGCCGACTGCTCCAAATTACGAGCTTTGTTCATCAGAGTGGAAGCTCTTGCCATCTGCTCCAGGTATTCGGCTTGTTGGAGAGCGATGCCAAACTGTCTGCCAATCTGAGCTAGCAAGTTAACTTCTACCGTCTCCCAGTGACGCGGACCTGTGTTCTGGTAAGCTGCTAGTAAACCCCAGAGTTCCGAGCCTTGCAAAATTGGTACTAGGACGTAAGCTTTAGCCTGAAATTGCTCCAAAATGTCAATATGACAAGGATCGTGCCCCGCATTGTAGATGTCATCAATCGCCAATGACTGATTGTGGCGATACCGACCGCCTTGAGTTTCTTGTAAATTAGTATCTTTCCAGACTTTTTGCGCATCTGGTCCGACTAAAGATATCCAGCCTTGTGTTACTGATTCAGCCACAAACTCACCACTCCAATCCGGATTGAAGCGATAAACAGCGACGCGATCGCACTTTAGCATCTGCCGCACTTCTTGAGTGGTGTTGCGGAACAGGCTTTCTACATCAGAGGTTTGGCGCAGCCTGTCACTTACTTTGGAGGCTAATTTTTCTACTTCTTCAACTTTGGCAAATCGAGCAGATTGGCTGGCGATTTTCTCCATATACTCGGCTTGCAGAAGGGCTAAACCAAAGTGTCGGCCAATCTGAACTAGAAAATTAACTTCTTCAGATTGCCAGTGACGAGTGCCCAAGTTTTGGTAAGCTGCTAGTAAACCCCAAAGTTTTTCACCTTGAAAAATTGGTGCGATTGTGTAAGATTTGACCTGAAATTGCTCCAAGATGTCAATATGACAAGGTTCGTGACCTACCTTGTAGATATCTTCTACGATAAATGTTTCATAATTGCGATATCGACCACCTCTGGTATCCTGCAAATGGCTATCTGCCCAGACTGTTTGGACACCATTTCCGACTAAAGGAACCCAACCTTGACCTACAGATTCAGCGACAAACTTACCGCTCCAATCAGGATTGAAGCAATAGACTGCTACGCGATCGCATTTTAGCTGCTGTCGGACTTCTTGTGTGGTAATTTCAAAGAGGTTAATTGTGTCCAGAGACTGCTGGATTTTATTAGCGACTTTGGCGATAATTTTGTCCTGTAGTTCCCGCTTTTGCTTTTGGGCACGGATTTCTGATGGATGTAAAGCTATCCTCAGTTCACAAACAATTTGGTACAGGAGATTAATGTCAGATTCCTGCCATAGCCGAGGTCCTGAACATTGCTGTACCACCAGCAATCCCCATATTTGCCCTTCAATTAGAATAGGCAAACTCAAACTAGCTTTTACCTGAAACCTTTCCAATAGTTGAATATGGTAAGGACTTAATCCATTTTGATAGATATCCTCTAGGGCGATTGCCTGCTGTTTGTCGTAATCCAGTTCATTTTCCGCACCAAATATGAAAGCTGGTAGGGACTCTCCCAGGCTGGGAGTATAGCCCAGTAGCATTGATTCAGCCAACACCATCCCCTCTTTCTCTGTCTGGAAGCGATAAATCAGCGCTCTGTCTACTTTGAAGCGATCGCGAATTTCTGTGATGGTAATTTGCAACAGAGCATCGGTACTTGTTGCTTGGCTCATCTTACGGACAATAGCGAATAATTGTTGTCGCTGATCCTTAAATTGTTGTTCGCTACCTGGTAAATTACTATTACTACCAGTTTGGTTGAGCTGAGTTTCAACACTATTGTTTCTTTGTTCTAATTCAGCAAATTCTTGCATAATTATCTCTATTATTGTTGGTTGTTAGTTGTTGGTTATTGGTTGTTAGTTGTTGGTTGTTAGTTGTTAGTTGTTAGTTGTTAGTTGTTAGTTGTTAGTTGTTAGTTGTTGGTTATTAACTAATAATCCTCAGCTAATAACAAAAAACAAAAAACAAAAAACCAATAACAAACAACCACTAACAAAAAACCACTAACAAAATACAATTCAGCTTCGATGCACCTGCCACAGAGGAGACTGAATAATGGATGCAACATTCAAGACAGTGCCCTTGTCTCCTGGTATAGCCCCCAAAATAAACGGTAGAAGCCTGGACGGAAATAGCCCCGAGGCGGCTGTTTGGATTTGCTGCAAGTCGTGTAACTCAATGTCATTAACTTGTGGCACAACCAAACCCAAAGACTGTTCATTAGCCTGAATTACCATCGCCACAACAGATGTTAAAATTTGCTCCTGCTGCAACAAAGGAGAACCGCCAACTAGATGATTAAGATCGATCAACCAGAGCATTTCTCCCCGCCAATTGCAAATGCCCAAAATACAACTCGGCATTTTAGGGACAGGCAAAATTTCCGCTACATTCACCCTCAGAATTTCCGCAATTTGCTCCAACGGTATTAAGGCACTGTCTTCGACACCTAGGGGAAAGCGCAGCAACCGCCTTCTGATATCTGGAGGGAGGGGTTCTAAAGATAGCGGATCGAGGGTACTTGCTGTTAATACTAAATCAAGTGAATTCATTGTTTATTCGTTATTGTTTAATGGTCATTGGGATATGCCGAACTGATTGCGTCTTTTGTTTAGTTGTTCTTTAGTTTGAGCTAATTCTCGATCTAATTCTTCCATTTTCTTTGTGAGTCGTTCTATTTCTCCATCCATGGTACTTAAGCCGTGAGTTAGTCCAGTTGTTTTCGGATTTTTGCCAATTGATTGTTGTTGCCGTATGGAGCTATTTTGGTTGGCAGTACTGGTTGATTTTGCGTTTTTAGTATTTTCATTAGGAAGCGCAAAGCGATCGCGTTGTTTTAGAAAAGCTTGTTGCAATCCATCAGTGTAAGGCTGGATGAGATTTCTTTGAGATGGTGTCAGCCGAGCTATAATTTCCTCAGCTAATAGTTTATTACACAGTTCAATCATTTCCCATTTAACCTTTACTCCTGGTAAAACCATTAAGCATAAATCAACTAATTCCAATTCAATTGGAGCCATATTATCTTCTAAAAGGCACAGCCATAGGTAGGCTTGAAACATTTCCAAGTCGCGCAGGCAAGAGTGAGTAACTCCGGGATCTGTTAACTCGCCGCGACGACTGCGATGGTTAGGTAGCAATTGAATTAATTGGGAGTAAACAGTCTGGGCAATATCCTGAGAGACTGGAAATAATTGCTCTACCAACTTGAAAGTGGGCGAGTCAACTTGATACTTGGCGGCGGCGATGCAAACTCGTTGCCAGGGGAGGGCAACTTGTTCTTCAATAAATCTAAAATAAGGGTAAATAAGTAATTGCTCTTGGGGTGTTAGCTTTTGGGATAAAATTAACAACTTATTACTAAAGTTTAATAGCGTGGTAATAAAGCCAAGGGTTCGCCAATCCTTTGAGAGAATGTGTTCCTGCTGAAATTCCAGTAATATGGGTTCGATTGCTTCTGCTATTTCTTGAATCCCTGGCATTCCCCAAGCTTCTATGGAAAGCATTTGCCATGAGGGAAAAGAAACTTCACTAGAGGTAGTGGCTGCGGTTGATATCAGTGTTTTTTCTTCAGCAGCAGTTGGCGATGGCTGTTGGTAAATTTCCAGGAGTTTCATATAAACCATCAGGGCAAAGTTAGTCAGTCTATTTGCCTCCGATAAGTCCACAATATTCGGAATATAAGAGTACAGCGCATTGGTTTGTATCCCTGCCATCTGGCATTTGATCGTAACTAGGCGATTGTGCAATTTGGTGGCTGTTAATGCTCTACCTTCTGGAGATACTGCTTTAATTAGTTCTCCATAGAATGAAGTATCATCTTTTCCTGATGAAAGAGAAGACATGTCTGGTTTATAGCGCTCTGCCCACAGCTTGACTAAGCGCTCAACCGATGGAGTTTTAATATAATTAACAGCTACTAGCACGATTCTTTATTATTGGTTGTTGGTTGTTGGTTGTTGGTTATTGGTTGTTGGTTGTTGGTTATTGGT
>NZ_JAMZMM010000683.1 GCF_024178385.1 Limnofasciculus baicalensis BBK-W-15
CCCTTCACCCTTCAATCTTTACAATATCTTTACCTTATTTCATCAAGTCTTCATATACAATCGTTGTCAGATCACTTTCAATAGTGATAGAGATAGTCAGGAGCAGGTGATTTATGGATGCAGTACTGGTGGTAGATGATGATAGGATTCAACGTCTAATTATCTCCAAAATCCTCAAAAGCGTAGGATTAAGGGTAATTGTCGCTAGCAATGGCGTTGAAGCCCTAGAGCAGGTGCGTCAGCATTCCCCTTCTCTGGTTATCCTGGATATGCTTATGCCAGGGATGAATGGCACTGAAGTGTGTAAAAAGCTAAAAGCTGATGAGAAAACTCATCGGCTACCTGTCGTGATGTACTCTGGACAAGAACGAGAATTTGGTTCCTACTGGCAGAAGTCTAACAGTGCAGATGCCTACCTCTCCAAGCTTTGCCGCCCTCAAGCTCTAATCGATACAGTTACGGGATTGTTAAACTTATCCAGGTACTATTGTGCCAGTTAGTTATTGCTTATTGGTTATTAGTTATTGGCAAGAGAGCTAATCGCCTTGACAGGGGAGATGCCTGTTAGAAAACAAATAACCAACCAAAAATAAACTACAAACGACAAACAACCAAAAACAAACAACAAAAACAACTAATCCCAATTCAAGGGAGTCAATTCCAACGGCGCTAAACAATCAATCCCATCTAAAACTCGAAGCAGCCAGTTATTGAATTGTACGATATTATTAACGCCGAGCCAGTGTACGACAAAACCTTCCTTAATTAACTCGTAACTCAGCTTGTCTACCTGATAGTGTGGCGCTTCACCATAGAGAATGACTCCCGGCTTAACACCGCACATTGAAGCTAAGGTGTTTGCTTGTTGTAGATCAACTGCTTCGTAGTGGCTAGGTAACAGAGTATAACTTCCGTTTACTAGCAAGCCAATTCGATTTCCAAACCTCAAACTAATCCATTGCTCTGGTGGGGAAATCCATTTCAAGAATTCTTTAATAGCCCACTCGTCTAAGATGGTTTGAGACATTGGCGTAGTAGTATAGGTCAACTGATTGCAGGATAAAGTGTGGAGCATGAATTATAATTTTATCCTTATATCCGTCCCAACTTAATTTCTAGCAACAAGGCTCACCTCCCTTTTACACCCAAGCAACTATTTGTACTTGGTGACATATACTATTTATTGTCTTACCTCCGTAAATGGCATCTCCTAGATTTCTGTATTTCTTGAAGAAGGACAATTTATCCCCGATTATACCTTAAGTTGATCTCTAGATATAAAATGTTACAATTGTAACATTTTATCGAGAATAACCAAGAAATTAGTATTTTAAATTCTTGGCGGTACTCTATTGTATATAAATCTGGCATCAATATTAAAAATTGCCATATCGCCACCGCAGTAGAGCAAAATTTTATTACCAGTCACAGGAGATTGCAGGTTTATGAAGTGCTGTATTAT
>NZ_JAMZMM010000684.1 GCF_024178385.1 Limnofasciculus baicalensis BBK-W-15
CTTAATTGCACCTTATTTGGAACGACGAATTCAAGAAGTTATTCCCACTGCGGATATCCAAGTAATTGTGGATTGGGATGAGACAGTGGAAAGGCGGGAAAGAAGCGATCGCGCTTTGCAATTATTCACCTCTTTCGATCCCTTAACAAGAGGGGAGAATTCAATCCAAATCCCCCCATTCCGTCGTCCCGATGGCAAACCCCAACTCCCCAACGGGAAAGCCGTATCAGTAGCCCATTCAGGAGATTTAACCCTAGCAGTATCTGGTGCTGAGGGATGTGATGTGGAAGCAGTGGAATCCCGAACCCCTACTATCTGGCGAGACTTGCTAGGGGTAGAAAGATTTGCCTTGGCTAATATTATTTCCCAGCAAATATCCGAAAACTTAGATACCGCAGCCACAAGAGTTTGGGTGGCGAATGAGTGTCTCAAGAAAGCTGGGGCGATGGTGAATGCACCTTTAGTGTTAGTTGAAAGTACCGCTGATAGTGGGGTGTGGCTGAAATCTGGGGAAAGTGCGATCGGGTGTTTTGTAGTTTCGGTAAGGGAGGTTGAAAAGCCTTTGGTGTTTGGGGTTTTGGTGAGGAAGATGGGGGAGTGCAATTTAGGACAATTGAAATCCCTTAGTTACTAAGAAACTTTGAATTCTCAAGGAGAAAATCTAATAAAAATAGGATAAAAGTAAGACTGGAAAATCTTCATGAAAATTTCACTAAAAACCAGGAGAAATCAACCATGACTATCGCCAAAAACTACTCAAACAACCCCCTCCTTAACGCCTATCATGCCCTCAGTCACGCCCTAAATGGACGCTGGCACAAACTAGCCATGGGCATCTTTATGTTTGTCATCATCTCCCATTTATCAGAACACTTTGCCCAAGTATTTCAACTGTGGGTACTCGGTTGGGCAAGACCTAAATGTATGGGAGTTTTGGGATTACTCTATCCCTGGACAATGAAAACAGAATGGCTCCACTACGGACATGCCCTATTTATGTTAGTTGGTTTAGCTCTCCTCCGTCCATCCATTGTCGGACAAGCCCGTATTTGGTGGGATACTGCCTTTGCCATTCAATTCTGGCATCACATAGAACACGCATTACTTCTCGGTCAATCCTTAATTCATGACAATTTCTATGACTTTGTTGCCCCTGTAAGTATCGCTCAAATAGTAGCGCAAAACTTCAGCAGTAAAGCCTTTGTCGGACAACCTTGGCTACCTCGGATCGAACTCCATTTGTTCTATAATTTAATAGTTCTGATTCCCATGTTGGTGGCATTATATTATCATCGTTTCCCACCCACAGGTAAAACCCATTCTGCTTAAGAAATAAACATTAAAATCCCAGCCAGATACCCTAATTCTTCAAGAATTAGGGTATCTAAGTTGAGTTCTCAGTTTTCAATTAAAACTCAAAACTCAAAACTCAAAACTCAAAACTCAAAACTCAAAACTCAA
>NZ_JAMZMM010000252.1 GCF_024178385.1 Limnofasciculus baicalensis BBK-W-15
CCCCTAGTCCCTAGCTATAATTATAATTTTCTGTTAATCGACGGGAAGGGATCGTCACGCACCGACAAATCAAAAAACGGGCATAATTTTTCCCATCCTTCTCCCTGGGTAATATTTATGACTAATAAGGATTCCGGACGATCTTTGAAATAGTCAGTTACATTTTTGTAGTGGAGGTCGTATATATATGATAAACGCTCGGCATTAAAATAATAAGTTCCGTAAACAGCACTCCGTAACATTCTCCTCAGTTTCATTTTAGATTCTTGTCCTGGTGTATCGTCAAATGCCTTTTTTTTGCGCCACTGTGCTTCTATAGATTTAAGCCAAGATTCTTTATCTCTTACAGTGAGGATAAATTTACTATCTGGATAGATTTTATCTAATTGGGCATAGTAGGGAGCTACTGTAATATCTGTGATGCCATCATAAGCATTCAAGAGGGATAATTCATATTGTCCTGCGATCAGTTCCTCGATAGTTGTTTCATCAGTAGGATGATAAATAACATTAATATTTAGCATCTGTAAGGCTGTGGTTAGGCTTTTTGTCCCTGTTCGTCCTAAACCAATCCCAAATACCTTCATCCGCTTACTGCGCAGCCATTTGTACGGGTCGATATTTCCAGATAATTCTATAATTTCTGATAAAGTCAATGGCTTTTTCTCCTCAATCTTTAGCAGATCTAATTCTTGCTTGGCAATCTGGGGGAGTTCTGCAATAAATCTAGCAATTTCTTCCGGTTGAGTATCGGGTTTAATTCTGTTTCTAGTGTAGTTAACAGCATAGTTAGCTACCTGGAAATCTCCATCATGGCTTTCCCTTGCCCAATCTTCTTGACTAATCTCTAGTTTAGCCTTGAAATAATCTTGGCGATTTCTCATTCTCAGTTCTTTAATCGCATGTTTAATAAATAGGTGCTGGTAGAACTGAAAAAGGTCGTGAAATATTTTGAAAGCCTTAAACGCTTTAGCTGATAACATATTTAGCTCTTGCAGGGCTAAATTACGAGTTCTTGACTCTGGTCTTGCCAGGTAATGAGGATCGTTTTGAGGAACCTTTACCTTTTGCATAGCACGGACAATATCAATTCGGGTAATATGTACGCCGCAATGGATGTAGCCGCGAAACTTATCTAGCACATAACAATCTATATATGGGATGGTGTTGTCTTGAAGAAAGGGCACCATATCTTCCAGAATCAAACAATCAGCATCAACGAATACTACATAATCGCAGTTATAATCGATCTCCAGCATTTGCTCAACTGCTTTGGCAAAGGGTTGCACATTCTCGATAATATGTACTTGTTGCGGCTGAATATTTTTTTTCGCGAGTTCTAAAGCCGCCGTGGAAGTTCTTTCACCAACAGTTCTAAAAACCAGATCGATTTTTTTCATTATTGAACCTCCCATCTCACTCAATTTTTCGTTTTCTTTTCCTACAATTTCTGTAAATAAATGAGAAATTGTTAGATCTAGTTTGGCTAGCTACCACAAATCTCATCCTTCACCCTTGGCGCTTCAACGGACTAAGTTAGGTGGAAACTTCACTTCGTAATCCGCATCCTGATAAACCACCTTGCCACCCACCAGAGTAGCCATCGGTTTCAGATTTAAAATATCCTCGTCGCTGACAGTTAAGTAATCCGCCGAAAGAATCACCAAATCCGCCAGTTTTCCCGATTCTATGGAACCCTTAATCGATTCCTCGAAGGTGAGATAAGCTGAATTCAGGGTATACATCCGCAAAGCTTCTGCGCGAGTTACCCCATGTTCCACACCGATTGCACCCCATTTTTTGGTCTGACGGGTGACAAAAAAGTAGATCCCTTCAAAAGGACTAGGTGGTATTTTAGAATAATCGCTACCCCCAGCCACAATAATACCAGCATCCAGCCAGTCTTTTGCTGGGAACAGATGAGCAGCACGTTCTGCACTATGATAGAGTGCAAAAACTGGGTAGTACATATAGGGATGGTACTGCATTGCCACCACCAAATCCATCTCTTTGACCCGTTCAATATGGCGTGATTGACCGTAATGGGCGTGATCTACCACCCAGCGTTTACCTTTCAGGGAAGCAACTTGATCCGCTGCGGCAAAAGCATCTAGCAAGATATCCACTGCCACATCCCCCCCCGCATGTACCAGAGGTCGCCAACCTAGCTTGTTCAGGGTAATGCAGATTTGGTTGAGTTTCTCGCAGGATAGACGCTGAATCCCTCGGTAGCCAATTTGACCTTCCCCAGCTAGGGGTAGGGTTGAATAAGACCAACTATTCAGCATTCCATCAGTGGATTGATCCACCCAGAGTTCGCTCACCCCATTCACCCTGAGCCATTCATCACCAAAGGGTGGGCGGATTCCCCAGCTTCCTAGCTCTTTTTCCAGTTCCTCCACTGATAAGTTAACATGATCGACATTGACATCCATCGCTACCCGCAAGGTTAGTTCCCGATTCTGCCATAGCCGCTGATAGGCGACCATTTCATAAGGTTGGAGTGAGGGGTTGCGAATGCTAGTAATCCCGGCGGAGTTAGCCAAACGCTGTGCCCATTTCACGGCAGTGTAAAGCTGCCCCTCAGTAAATACACCGATATCCCCTGTGGCGCTGGAACCCTTGGAGAGTAGTAGCCGTTGCGCAGTACCCGCAAAAACTCCGGTTAATTCCCCAGTCTCAGGATCTCGACCAATGATACCTTTAGCTGGGTTCGGTATATCTTTAGTAATGTTAGATAGTTCCATCATCCTCGTGTTGGTATGACGACCATCTTCAAAGGTAAGAACCACCGGGTTATCAGGCGCAACTCGATCTAGTTCCTCTATAGTGGGAGTTCGACCTTCATCTAATAACTCAGCCGCACAACCTGCGTTGCTGATAATAATTTCTCCTGGACCTAATTCTCTGGCTTTTTCTACTATTGCATCTAGTATTTGTGGCACAGAGGTGAATTGATCCAAACGAATTCCATTATAGGCACGGGCTGCCCGGTTCATAAAGTGGTGGTGAGAATCATTGAAACCGGGAATTACAGTCCTACCTTTAAGATCTACCTGAGTTGTCGAGTCGCCAGCTAACTGAAGAATTACCTCATTTGAGCCAACAGCAAGGATTTTGTCACCCTGAATAGCCACGGCTTGTTGAATAGAAAAATCCCGATCAACAGTCAAGATTTGACCGTTGTAGAAAACTATATCGGCATGGCTATCATATCTCAACATCCCTGTTTTCCTTATTAATTGTGCGGGTTAATTAGGCGACTAATTCTTGCTCTAGTTTGGTACGGAGGTCAATGATTTCTTGACAAATTGAGTCGATATCATTGGCGTGGAAACCTTTTGCCAAAGTAGGTGCATAGTCCATCAATTTTTCGCAGGCAGTGGCACTAAAGGCGGAAAACCCATTTTCATCGATGATGGCAGCACCCATATCATAGCCCCCTTGCTTATTCAGGGCGATCGCGTCCTCTTCTGTACAGTCAGCCGGAAGATCTAACTCTACTTTGCCATTTTGCATAATTACTGGATAGCCACCAGGTAAGCCATTTGGACCGGGTACATGAGTCATTACTGGAGTATCTCCCAGCAAGGCGGTGAGGACTTCAGCGCTGTTTGTTCCCACCAATTCGTTGATAATTTTGCCTAAATCGTTGATCGATCGCAAATCATGGAAAACATCAGCTAGATTTTTCTCTACATCTAGCACTTCTTTGCCATCAATCCATACCCGTGGACCATCAAGATCTGAGTGAGTTTTGCCGAGTATCTTGAAGTAATGATAAAGGTGGCCAATAATTTGTATTTTATGGTCTGGTTGGGGATAGCGCCACCGGAGACAGCCAGCAAACATAGCCACATTTCCTATACCAGAAGTAATCGGCAGACCCAGATATTTCAGAATTGGATTGACATGATCGGGGAAACAAGCATTGACCATAATTGGAGAGGGATTCATTCCTTTCACAATAGCCGCTACCCGTTTCACCAAAGCCACCTGCGTTGGCACAATAATGGCATTACCTGCTGCCCAAACTAATTGTTTCCAGCGCGTCTCTTTGGATGCACCAAGAAAATCCCATGGCGATTGTAGGGATGCTGTCTGAAAGATGAGGCGGGGAGAATATTTGGCAATTTTCTCAGGTAAATCGTTTTCGCTGTCCCAGTCAATGGTATCGCCAATAAAATTAACTTTATGATTTAACGCACCGGACATAGCGTTAGCTAATGCCACTACTATATCGACTCTGGCTTTTGAACGACCCAGTACCGCCACACGTAGGGGTGCTGGTGACATCAGGGCTAAAGCTCGACAGGTTGTTTCACACACCGAACCTGACCCCATAATTAAAATGTCAAAACTCATTAAGTTCTCCTAGTTTATTGGTTATTTGTCGTTGGTTATTTGTCCTTGGTCATTTGCTATTAGTCATTCGTTCTGAACAAATAACAAATTACCAATCACAAACAACAAAATTACTGAATCACTAACTCCGATGTTTCTCGCCGCACTTGCCCCAGAAAGCGCGTTACATTAGTTCCACTGGTTCCGGATACACTAGTCTCTTTTTTTCTAGCTTGTTTTACCACATAACTGACACTGATTTCTAGATGTTTCTTCCGAAAGGTATCCAACAGTTCAATGCTCTGATTGTATAGCTCCTTCAGTACTAAATAATCTTGTTTTTTTGTTAAGATATATTCCCGCAAAGAAGGACCAGCTTCAAGTACTGCGAGAAACTGACGATGACCTGGGGGCATATAGTCGCGCATTCTTCGCAGAAACTCACCACCGCGATCCTGATGGGCGATACCCAAGGCAATATCTAAAGCATGGAACAAAGCACACTGAGCCGCGCTAGCGGCAATCCACATTTGGGGTTGGTCGCTGACACCTTCATAGATGATGCCGGGATCTTTCCAAGCATCTAGAATGGGACGTAATCGATTATAGAAGATATAGGGATCGCATTTTTCTGGCAAGCGTTTTAAGGTGGCTAGCATTTTTTCCTGTGCGGCTATTATACAACGGAGATTCTGCTCTACAGCCACCGGATCGTCTTTTGCGATCGCCGATTGTGCCTCAACCATCGCTTTGAGTGCTGGACCACCTTTGGCTTCGATAACTACCATATCCAGATAAAACCAGTGTTCGTCTTGACTACCTTGGTAGGAACGAGAAATTGCCAGGTTATCTAAATCAATTGGTTCTGATTTGTCTATGCGAAACCAATTATAGAGCATCATGGAGAAATAGGTAAATACTGGAGGTAGCCCTACTTTTTGTGCTACATCCCAGAGTGGCATTGCTAGATTCCGTGGCAAGATCGATGCCTGTTCTGCCTCCCCCATGATATAGGCATTTGCCATGACCGAAAGCAATAGAAAAGCGCGATAAAGTTGTCGCTTGCCTTCTAGGGGGGCTGGATCGATAATTTCCATTTTACCCAGGATCTGTCTGACTTTTCCAGCAGTCAGTAAGGCAGGGATTTGTGCGCTCATCTCCTCCCAAGCAGCAAAAGCAGGTGGCAATTCTGTCAGAGGATCTTCTGAGGGGAGAAAGCCACGGACTGGGTCAATTTCATAGGTATGTAAATCAATCATTGTTTTCTAACTTCTTTCCTCTATAGACTTGCACCTAGTACAGCCACCCGATGATAATAATGATCTATTATATTAGGAAACTGTCTAGCGATTTGCTTGATTTCTGTCCTAACCTCTGAAGTCATTACATCATCCCCAAACTGCTCGAATAGCCGGACTATTTTACAGACAATCAGCTTCAGTTGCTGTAACAAGTTGCTGTCTGCCTGCTCCAGATTGGTGCAGTGTTCGTGAAATGCCAGGATTTCTCTAGCATCGGTAATTGTATCATCAGCCACGGCGGTTTTAAGTTTAGTTATGAACTGTGGGTAGACTGCCAATACTTTTTGGGCGGTTCCTGTTTCCTGAAGTTGCGCAATCGCTTCTAGCAACCAAGTCATATCTTCCTGATATATTTCCCCTGTAGTTTGCCAGATTTGTTGCCATACTTCGCCAAAAATATGAGGCAAAAACTCTAAGACAAAACGCTGATGGGTTTTCATATACATCATCAGTTTCACAGGAGAAATAGAAATGCCATTTTCCACTTCATCTTGGGTGGCGGCTTCCCTCTGAATACTGAAATCATTAGTAAGGGCATTTTCTATCTCAACGATGAGAAAAAGATAGCCAATCCAACTGCGGTAAAAGTTGTCAATCGCAGCAGATGCTTGGGCATTAGCAAATTGTCGCACAATCCCAATTCGATAACTAGCTAACATCGCTTGAATTTCTTGATTGGCATGGTGTCCCACTTTATGATAGACAGATGTGGCATCCATCCCGGAGTAGGCGCGGAGAATCTTAAACCCTCCAGGATGTTTGTTTCGGAAAGGGGTAACATCATAAACCGCATCCTCAATAATCAGCCAGTATCCTTCTTCCTCATTATTGTGCAAAGCGATTTCAGACAGATCGTACAATGTGGTAGTCCGATCAAAAGCGGTGACAAACGGGGTAAAGGTTTCTTCCAGATAACGACCTTCTGCCACTAGATTTTCCATCGTTTCCTGTGCAAATTGCTGTTTTTCTTTGGGAGAACCTTGATAAAAGCCTGCGATAACTTCCTCAATTGCCTCCCTGACGCTGGTAGCAAAACCAGTTTGTCCGCATACATAAATATAAGCACCTTGCCCACCCTCTTTGATGCCAAGTAAGAGTGACCAAAGTAAATTGGCGTTCTCCTGACGCTGAATCTCATCACCAATTCGATGTCGATTTCCAGGTGTAAATTGCCAGCTACCTCCCTGACTATTGGGCACAAAAGTAGCTTGAATATCCTCGCGGGAAAAAATCATTCGTAGCTGAAGCTTTCCTGCGGCTACTAATTCTGTCAATTCCTCTTGATAATGGAAATCCAAAGTGGTAGCGGTACTGAAAAATAACCAGTTTGCACCAGAATTTTCGGTTTTAGCACGTTCTAGCAGAAAACTCCGACAAGGTGAAATACCAGTCCCTCCAGCAAACATAACTATAGGAAGACTGACATCTTGTGGTAGGTGAAAAGTTGGGGAAGGAACAATTCTCATGGCAAGTTTACCCTGATTTCCTCTCGCTAGAAACTGGGAAGCTGTACCCTCCCTTGCTGTTTGACGAGAAAGTGCATTTGCTTGGGTTTCATAGTGGACTTTGCCAATAGTTAACTCTAACTCAGTTGCACCTTTAGCTAAACTGGAACTAGTGGGTCTTGCCATGACCGAGGAAATTGAGTAAAGCCGAAAATATTCCGGTGGCACAACCTGACAGATATGTTCAACTGCATCAGGTTCAGCTATTAAAAGCCGACTAGGATCGAAGCCATCAGCAATTAGCAATTCTAGCAAATCCCAAAGTTCCCATTCCTGCTCTAAATGGTTCTGGATAATCTGTGCTAGGGTGGGATTATCTGTGAGGGTAAATAATAGTTTAGCAACAGGACGTTTGACTGGACGAATTTGCCCGAATTTTAATAATGTACGGAGGGGCAAAGTTTGGCAACATTGATATCGATCGCGATAATTAATAGCTAACTGCCAAGTGCGATCTAAAGGGATCAATTCATCTCCTGTTGCCTGTAATGATTTGATAGTTTTTTCTACTAGTATCTCATTGTTTTCTGGTAAAATCGCACAGCGATCGCCAGGACGGTAATAGACAAAACTGTCTGCTAGTGCTAGTTTTACTTGGACTACATTGCCGCCATCGCTCACATTTTTAATTTCTTTAATCCAAGCATGATGGTAGTTATTTTGCTTGAAAAAACAATTGTAACGCTCTTGACGTGCTAGTTCTAGTTGTTTGTCTATATTGTCCCAAATCCGATCTTTGAAGGAACCTTTAAAAGCTGCGGTAGCACTCCGTCCGCTTTTAAAAGCTGTTTCTATATAACCAGCAGCCTTAAGGCGGTGTCGTCCGAGAAACCCATTTTCACCTGCATAGGCATATAGTACATCTTGGAAGAGTCGCGTCAGTCCTGGGATATTTTTCTGTCGGATATAGTTAGGAACAGAAATCTGTTTTACTGCTAAAAAAAAATCAGCCCAGTGTTTGGGAAACCATTCTCTAACGTGGATACTTTCTTTGCCAATATCACTAGCATAACTACCCCTTTCTAGGAAGGCATCTAATGCTTGTAGCGACGCTGTAGCCGCGCCAACAGGTCCGGCGGCACCTTTGCGAATTGGCACGGAGAGGGGGGCGATAGTTTTCGCCCAGACAACCGGGTCCACGAATAAGGTACTACGAGAATTAGGAATTACCTTGGGCAAGCAAACAAAAGTCAGGTGATTCAAACAATCCAGCATCACCAATAGTTCTTTTTCTAACTCTTGGGGGTTGTCGCTGGTAGCAGCTTCCTGGGCGCGGACTATCGCGCTGACTAGGGGTGTGGAGTGAGCCTGAATTTCAATTGTACTGCCCAGAAAAATACGTTCTTCTTCATTACCCCAATAGGGAATCAGTAGTCGCAGATTTTCTACCCGCATCGGATTGGGATCGTTGGGATCGATTAAACGCCAGTTATAGGTTGACATGTCGATATAGGACATGTGGGCTTCCTTTCTGTGTAAGCGTCGGGCTATTTCTTCCCAAGGTTGCTCGATGGATGGAGGTAAAGTAGAGGGAGGTTCTGCATCGATGTAGTAGTAGGTATGGGCGAAGGCGCTGATAATTGCCGAGGCACGGAGTACCATTGGATCGGGAAGGCTCTTGACATCAGCAGGTAGAATAGGCATTGCGTCGAGACGTTGGCGCAAACTAAGTCCTCGGCAAAGATCTGGTAATTCCTCAGCAATATTATCCCAAATCTTATAGCTGGGTGGTAATGCTAGTAAGGGTAATTCAGTGGGCATAAAACCGTGGGTTTCTGATAGAAATCCTAGATTTTCATGACCCAGACGCTGATTAATCTCTATGGCAGTTGATAAAACACTACGAGCCGGAATTGGCTGGCGATTGTCTGTGGGTGACATCTCCTACACCAACCTGAGTACAGGTATGGTGTAGGCTTCCAAACCAA
>NZ_JAMZMM010000685.1 GCF_024178385.1 Limnofasciculus baicalensis BBK-W-15
CTCCTATTAGGAGAGGGGCAGGGGGAGAGGTTTCCCTCTCCTAATTACTCCCCTCTCCTATTAGGAGAGGGGCAGGGGGAGAGGTTTCCCTCTAAGGTGCTAAGGCATTTCCTCTCAGCAAACTACCGATAGTCTTAGCAGTAATCTTAAGCTGAACTAATGGATTTGCAGGGACTACTGTCTTATACAGATAACTATCAAAAGTCATCTTCTGGACATCCAAATCGGCACACATTTCTACAAACGCTTCGCGGGTAGCATCAGTACGATAGAAGACTGTTTGCAGGATATCCAGTACTTTATAAGTCAGTCCATACTTCTTATCCCAACGCTTCAGATAAAGCTTAAGATCGTCTTCTGTGGGAATCCGAGTACCACCATTAGAAGTTTCTACAATAGTTTCGGCACACATCCGGGCTGATTTGGCAGCAAAGTAAATCCCTTCACCGGAAGACTTGGTAACTGTACCAGCAGCATCTCCTACCAAAGCTACTCGACCGACAACCCGTCTTGGTCTAGGATGTTCGGGGATAGGATGGGCTTCTACTTTAATAATTTCCCCACCTTCTAATTTTTTAGCAGCGCGGGCGCGAATTCCGGCTTGCAGCTTTTTAATTAAGGCTTGGTTTACCTTCATTGTCCCTGTACCGACGGCAACGTGATCGTATTTGGGGAATACCCAGGCGTAGAAGTCGGGGGAAACATCAGTACCCACGTACATTTCTGCCAAGTCGTTGTAGAAGGCCATTTTATCTTCTGGCAGACGAATTCGCTCTTGGAATGCGATCGCATAATTATAATCCCCAGCGTCGATTGCTTTTGCCACGCGGGAATTGGCTCCATCTGCACCGATAACTAGGTCTACTTTGAGGGTTTTTTGTACGCCATTCATGCTGCCGTCGGAATGGTCGGCGTAATGGAGAATATATGGGTTGGTATTATTGGTGGGAATGTCAACGGTGTGAACGGTGCCGTTAATTAACTTAGCACCTAATTTGGCAGCGCGATCGCGCATGAAGCCATCCAAGACTTCGCGGCGGCACATCCCGATATATTCGTCTTCGTTAATGAGATTAATATCGACCTCTACATTAGACGGTGAGATCATCTTCATTTTTCTCACTCGTCTGTCAATAATTTCTGGTGGCAGGTCAAACTCACTTACCATACAGAGTGGAATTGCTCCACCACAAGGCTTGGCATTGTCGAGTTTGCGCTCAAATAAGTAAGTTTCGATTCCTGCTTTTGCCAGAGTTTCAGCGGCTGACGAGCCTGCTGGTCCTGATCCTACCACGGCAACCCTTAGTGCTGGCATCTTCTCTCCACGTCTGTTTCAAGTTACGGAGTGAATCCTATCACGGACTTTTGCTTAATGGGTCTGGGAAGTGGCAATTTTGGGGAAGTTGAAATAGAGCTTAACAATGGTGCGTAATATTGCTTAATACTTGGGGGAGTGGTG
>NZ_JAMZMM010000253.1 GCF_024178385.1 Limnofasciculus baicalensis BBK-W-15
GGTGTGGGGTGTTGTGGGGTGTGGGGTGTGGGTGAAACTATTTTTTTACTTCAGCCTTCATCCTTCAGCCTTCATCCTTCACCCACTACGCCCTTTGTTATTTTGATTGCAGTATTTGTCCTTAGTAATTGGCTATTTTCAGAATTTTTTGTATTTTTCCCTTTGGATATTGTAAGTGCTGTCAAACCGATTACTTCTTTGACGATTGCGATCGCATTGATAATATTTGGATGGTGTTTGGGCGAATAATACTCCCATCCGGCTAATTATCAGTAGGGTGCGTTACATAACGCACCCTACTATATATAGTTGAGTTACAGATTTTCCGTAAATCCTCTTCTGTTTACCAACCGCCTCTAAAGATTACCAATCCGATTGGGAGGCCAAAAGCGCCAAATTGCCTCACCTATAATATTAGGCTGTGGCAAAAAACCCCAGATATGGGAGTCGTTACTATTATTCCGATTATCTCCCATTACAAATAGTTGACCTTCAGGTACTTGCACTGGGGGCATATTATAAGCTGGTGGTTGGGCAATGTAGTCTTCCTCTAAAGGAGTACCATTGAGGTAAACTTTGCCATCTTGAATTTGCACCACTTCACCAGGAGTACCAATAACTCGTTTAATAAAGGCTTGATCTTTAGAGTAGCCAAGACTTTGGAGTTGTGGGGGTGGCTCAAAGACAACAATATCACCTCTGGTAGGAGAATGGAAACGATAGGATATTTTTTCCACCACCAAGCGATCGCCCGTTGCCAATGTCGGTATCATCGAATCCGAGGGAATGTAGCGAGGCTCTGCGACAAAGGAGCGAATCAAGAGCGCCAAGACGAGTGCGATCGCAACTATCTGGACATTTTCCCGTACCTGCTGCCACAATGTCAATTTTGCTGGGGTTGGTGCTTGGGGCTTCTCCACAACCCCTGAAGGATTAGCTTGAGCGTCGCTTGAGGTTGACGTGGGGGATTCGCCAGAGGCATTGGGGACAGCTAAATTTTTTCGATCTGAAGTCATATTAATGTAAGTTACCAGTTATCAACTGCCATCATAGCGAGTTGCGATCGCAAAGGTAATTTCCCACTAGTGAATCTCCCTTAGTGCCTTAGTGTTTTCTTCATCCCAGCTTCATAAAATACACCCAAAAAGGCAATTAAATTCACGAACACTTTAAGTAAACTTCACGCATCCTTTACCTAAAAAGCTATTAACTGAGTTTAAATAGAGAAGTAGAGAAACTTACACAGTTGAGATTTGAAGACATGAACACTCAAAAACTTGCCACATTAATTGGTAGCGCCGCCGCCGCATTATGCTTAATCTCTGCCACAGGAGGACAAGCTCAAGCCGGACAACTACACAACAATTGGAACTACGGAATTGATGCTTTCAATGATGGTTCCGGTGGTGCTGACTATGAAATAAAAGGCATGGCGATTAAACAAACTGCTGACAATATTTTTGTCGCACTTACTAGTGGAATGCCTCTAACTGGAGTTTCAGCTTCCGGTGCTGCTGATCGCAATATTGGTTGGGGAGATTTATTTTTCAATTTCTCCGGTACAGATTTCCAAACTGCTAATAGTGCAGGTAATTTATTTGGCATTCGCTTTGCCGGGACTAATGATTCTGGAGTTGGACAAGTTGGCGTGTATCGTAATGTCACAACCGATAGCGTGACGACAAGTAATAATGGATATAGCAGTTTGGCGGGATATTATGGTGCAGGTTTCGAGAAACCCAACAGCACAGGCACTGATTTACCAACTAAAACTGCTACCTACAATTATTTGTACGGAACTTCTTCTCCTGTTAGTACCCCCATTCTCAATATCATTAAAGCTGGTACATTTTTGGGTGGGATTACATCTTTAACTAACACCGATTTACTTGGTGAAGGACTAGATTTTGGTCACTTTAGTGCCAATGATACTTACACATTTGGCTTTAAGTTCGATCGCTCATTGCTTCCTGGTGGTAATTTTATCAGCCATGTATTTGAAGAATGTGGTAATGATGGTGTTGCTCTGGAAGTAAAAGATGTTCCGGAGCCCTCTAGCCTTGCTGGTATAGCCGCCGTTGGTTTGATGATTGCTGGTGCTAAAATTCGTCGTCGTCAAGAAGTAAAATAAATCGATATATAGTGTTTTTAAATGAGATGTAAAATAGAAAGCCTTATTTTATGGTGCTTCAGGACTTTTGCTGTTCGCATCCCAAATGAAAACGCTATATATATGATGGTGGGTAAAAATACGGCGGTTCCCGCTGCTATGAGGTACAGTAGTAAAAATTAACAAACCAATTGCGAATAAACCCAGGAGAGTCAATTTAAGCTAACGCGCCTCACGAGCAGATATTCCTTCACTCTGAGAACCAAAATACCATAATGCTGCTGCAGCCTCAGCACGAGTTACTGATTTTTTTGGTTGAAATAGGGTAGTATAACCAAAAACTCTACGGATATTAGCTCGCTCCCCATTCTGAAAATCCGCTAAAACTGCTCGCAATGCTTTCGGGTCAATTTTGGCAGTATCTTGAAATCCCCAGGTTTGCTGAACCGTATCAATGGCACTGGCTGGCAAAACTTGACGGGTATCCAATGGTACTTTCCACAAAATTAAATTTTCCCGCGTTAAGGGGGCATCTGGACGAAATTGTACAGCGGTTGCGTCGCCACTAAGAGGACTAGGAATTAATCCCGCATCTGCTAATGCTTGAATAGTGGGAAAATCTGGATCGGTTTTAGGTATATCCTGAAATGCAGGTTGGTCTGTTGTTGCAGCTAAACGGATTTGTAATCCCGGCTTATTAGCATAAATTTTATTATTAGCTGCTACTAACCAACGGGCATATTCGCGGCGGGTTATGGTTTTATTGGGTTCAAATTGAGTTTGAGTAATATCGGAATTTGTTTTAGTGTTAGATGGTGTCAGGGTTAAGACACCTAATGCCGCTAAATCTTCAACAGATTCTCGCAATCCTTGGGGGATTTTATCGAAATCGGTAAAGTTTTGTGACTCTCCTCCTGATGGTGAACTTATGGGTTTAGGAGTAACATTATCTCCAGATGGTTGTGGTTGAGGTGGAGATGCTGATGCCTGATTAGTATTACGGATATACTGAATTTCAAAGGTTGTAATACTGAGATTTGTTCCTGGCGTTTGTGGTGTTGTACTGGGGGTTTCTTCTGGGTTACTAATCCCACCACCTCCAGAAATCACAATGGTAATTTGCAAATCGTTCCCACGAATGACAAAATTGCCACCATCTTCCTCAGTTGGTTGAGATATAACTTGCCAATTGCCAGTTTCAAATGCCTTTTTATAAAAGTTTAGGATCAAATTACTAGGATCGGAGGATGACCAAATGGTAGTTTTACCGGAAGCTTCTGGTACAGTTAAGGCTTCGACTTTCTCTAATTTAGCTTCTGGATAACGGGGAATCTCTGCTGGGAAATCCTGTGGGAGTGCCGCAGCAGAGGGATTCTCTGGATTATTCTGTTGTGAGTTCCCCGAAATTGTAGGATTATCCTTGAGTTTGGGATCGGCTGCAAAGGATCTTTCCAGGGATTTGCCTGTGGTACTGTTGGCACATGATGTCAACAAACCTACTAAACAAACTGCAATAGAGATAAATAGAATATGACGTTTAGCTAGCACGCTGTTAACCAGAAAATCAGTCTAATCCAAGTTGTGGCTGATAGTTGAATGTAGAAGAGGCGACATGAGGAGTCAGCCGCAGGCAGGATACCCCGCCGCAGGCAGGATGCCTGCTCTACGAATTCTATTTTAGACGGCAACTTGGTATTACTTCCTAGGCTAGCGCAAAATGGGAATATTTACAGGATAGAGAAGTTCGGGAGAATCGCCAATAATGAGTAAAGACGCGGGATTGCCACGTCTTTTTTCAGCATCTCAGTGGTATTCTTGTACGGGGTAACTTCAAGTACAAGTAAAGGTGATGTTAAGTTATGTAAATAAAGCGAAAACCCTTGCCAATCACCAATGACTACTTATTCCATCCGTAATAATACGGATATAGCATTTCAGGATATCCGTATCGTTACGGATGTAGATTCCACGAAAACCTCTTATATATATTTCGGTAGTGTCTTAATCCTTCTTAATTACTCAATAGATTGATCAATGTACAATCCATTTATTCTCTCCTTCAAACAATGTACAATCCATTTATTCTCTCCTTCAAACAGGGCATCTCAGTTATTGAAGAATCAAGCGATCGCGTTATTGTGCAGTCGCCCCAAGTTGATCTAAATATTCCTGAGTACACGATTAATATCGAGCCAGTATCACCTGGATTTCTCGCGGCACTAAAACTTCTTGCCACTGAGGGTGCAACGGAGGAAAATCTCAGCGAATTGGTGCTACAGACAGATAGTTTTTCAGAACTACCGAATTTATATTATTACCTGGAAAAATTCATCAATCTTGGCTTTGTCTGCCATACTGTGCTTGCCGAAGAATTACCGATGGCAACTCTAGTTCCCCTGGGAAAGTACGATAAATTTCAAATCAAAGAAGCCACGACAGACAAAAAATATGTCCTATCGCGTTTTGCCTATTGCCGCAAAAATAAAGAGAAACTAGTTCTTGAATCTCCTCTATCTCACAGTCAACTTATCTTAGTTGATTTGCAATCTGCCGCACTGATTGCGGAACTTTCTCAACCTCGGGATTGCCGCGAGATTTATAATAAAATACCCAGTCTTTCCGAAGATACAATCAAAAACTTATTTAGCTTGCTCCTGAGTGACGAAATGCTTTTGGCAGTTGAAGAAGATGGAACTATAGCAGAAGAAACAAATGAAACACTGGTACAATGGGAGTTTCACGATCTGCTATTTCATTCGAGAACAAGAACAGGCAGACATAGCAACCCAGTTGGCCGAACATATCCATTTCTCGGTAAAATTGAGCGGCTACCAGCCATAAAACCAAAGGTATCGAATGACATTATTAACCTGTACAAGCCTGATATCGAAAAACTAAAAGAGTCAGATTATCCCTTTAGTCTGATATTGGAAGATAGAAAGTCCATCAAGCAATTTAACGACGCTAACCCGATTACAGATAAACAAATAGGAGAATTTCTATATCGTACCGCACGGGTTAAAAAAGTTATGGAAAAAGGACCAGAAGAAATCAGCAATCGTCCCTATCCTAACGGTGGAGCAAACTATGAATTAGAACTCTATCTTGCCGTGAATATATGCGAAAATATTCCCGATGGTTTTTACCACTATTGCCCCCAAGATCATCAACTTTGTAAAATATCAGATCGAACCAAAAATGTGGATCAGCTTTTAGAAGAAATATGGATTACCAACCGCCAACATCATACCCCCCAGGTTTTGATTATCATGGCGGCACGTTTTGCCAGAATTAACTGGCAATATGAATCAATCGCTTATGCCGCAATCCTCAAAAATGTAGGTATTTTATTACAGACAATGTATCTGGTAGCAACAGCAATGAATCTTGGCTCTTGTGCAATTGCTCAGGGTAATGCTGATTTATTTGCCCTAACTGCTAAGACAGATTACTACGCTGAAACCTCCGTAGGAGAATTTATCCTGGGCACTAAGTAGGGGAGTGGGGAGGAGAGTTTTGAGTTTTGAGTTTTGAGTTAAAACTCTCCTTCCCCCTATGGCGTGTCTTCTTCCGTCCAAATTTTGGGGTAGGGGCGTAGCATTTGGGGGATAACACCTGTTTCAAACCCAAATATTTCTATCCAAATGCTTCGCCCTTCCATGGTGTGAAAACACGCCCTAGCCCCTGCCCCCTAACCTCTTAATCATGAGTAATCCCGTTAGGCATAATTGCCCCTTTTAAATCAGCATCACTCAAATCAGCACCACTCAGATCCGCACCAATTAAATTAGCGCCACTGAGATTAGCCCCACTGAGATTAGCCCCTGTGAGATAACTGAGGAGCAAACCAGCCCGCAGCAGATTAGCCTGACTCAAATTAGCATCCCGCAAGTTTGCCTCCAGCAAATTTGCACCCGTCAAATTAGCTTTACACAAATTAGCTTTGTGCAGGCTAGCTTTACTTAGATTTACCCCCCGTAAATTAGCTTTTTTTAGCACCAATCCATTCATACTCGCTAGACTCAAATTAGCTCCTTCCAAATCTGCTCCACTTAAGTCAGCATCAGTAAGATTTACCTGAGTTAAATTCGCTCCACTGAGGTTAGCGCCACTCAAGTCTGCCCCACTCAAATCTGCACCCTTCAAATCAGCTTCACTTAAGTCTGCATTCTCTAAATTTGCTCCCCGCAAGTCTACCCGGTGCAAATAGGCTCGAATTAAACTAGCCCCAGTGAGGATTGCTCCTTTTAAATCAGCCTCAGTGAGAATCGCTCGATTTAATGTTGCTTTTCTCAAATCAGCCCCCTTGAGAATAGCGCGGCTCAAAGTTGCACCAGTCAAATTCGCCTTTGTCAATTTTGCCCCTTTCACCCTAGCACCAATTAAGCTAGAGCCAATCAAAATAGCATGTCTTAAATCCGCATCAGACAGGGTAGCCCCAGCCAGAATAGCTCCACTCAAATCTGCTTCATTCAATATTGCCTCACTGAGATCAGCTTGAGAGAGAGTTGTATCAATTAGTTGGGCATATTTGAGATTAGCACCCCTTAAATCTGCATCCCTGAGTTGAGCGCCAATCAGTTTTGCCCTGGTTAAATTGGCTCCCTTGAGATTTCCATTACTTAAATTGATACGATTCAGATTTTCTTCACTTAAATCTGCGCCCATGAGGTTGATACCGACAAAAGTTCGTTCTCCGGTTTCATGGCGATTTAAAAGTTCGGCCGTACTTGAAAATTCACTTGCTTTCATAAAAGTTGCCTGATTTTTGTGCTGTTAATCAGCTACAGGCTCTCCCTAAGTTTCTGAAAATAATGTTGATTTGGCAGGGTTAAGAAATAAGTTCTGGTTAATTAACACCATTGGGTGAATTTATGGTGCTACAAAGTAGCTGCTAGCTAACCGATGAAGGAAATAAAAAATTATCCATGTATTTATATGGATTATGGATATTCTTTATTCTTCCCTTCAATTTGTCATCAGTTATTTGTCATGAATGGACAACGGGGGGTTGAAGATTTCGGATAGCAATTTGCCTCTGGCAAGAAAGCCTCCGTTTCTTACTGCCGACTCTCGACTTCATCCAATTACAAATAACTAATGACTAAATAACTAATGACGAGTAAAATAAAATACTAGACATTCCCAGATTGGGGTTCACTCAGTTCACCAGCAACTACAACGGCTATAAAAAACCTTTACCAGAACGTTGGTTCTGATTCCAACCAGGTTTGGGCATCAAACTGGCAAAGTCTCTTGTATTCAATTCTCTGGTAAACTGGACTGCCGCTCCCAAGTATTGGCTCGCCGTCATACAGTTGAATTAGGATTATCTTAGTGTTTAGTGATTGAGCGATCGCTCATTGATCCGTTGCTAGACATGAATTGGCTATGACTTACGCAGAAACTGGGTTTCTTTACCAGAATAGGTTGTTTTAGCGATTAGTCTAAGTCCAGAAACCCAGAATATTCCTGAGACTGCGTAAATCAGATTGGCTTCTCGAAGATGGCACTCACTTCAATAGACAACCAGCCATTCCCATCTGACGGAGGCTCCTTCAGCTTTGAGTAGTCTGGATTTGGACTTCGATCAGCCCACCCGACAACCAGAAGCCTCCGCAAAAAAAACCTCTTCTTTAAAGATAATCCTTGTCTGTCAGATCGTGCAAGGTCGATCTTTGATCGTGGTAGCCTAGGTTACAAATTGTCAGTAGTCTACAGAACACCGCAAAATTTAAAACTGTAGTAGGATGGTGTAATACAAGTATTGCACGTCGATCTACGGGAAGCCATCCAAGTCTACCCCAGTTCGCCAGTCCGGGATTTTACTCGGTAAAAATGTGATGAAAACCAATTCTATCTCAGATCCCAAGGTTTTCGGATATTGGGCTTATCTAGCCATTGAAAACCATTTCCAGAAAACCATTAAACACGAAACCGACGTTATCAAAGACAAAGATCCCGAAGCATTACACCAAATGCGGGTAGGGATGCGCCGTCTCCGGACAGCCATAACAGGTTTTGAAAGAGCGATTGTACTCCCCAAAGTCGCTCGTCCAGATAAGATTGGTAAAATTGCTCGGAAACTAGGAAAACTCCGGGATTTAGATGTATTACTAGATACCCTTGAAAATCAATACTTGCCAACACTACCAACATCGGAACAAAAAACACTAAAAAAGGTTTTGGCAACTCTCCACAAACACCGCCAAAATTCATTAGAAATAGTCCAAGAAACCCTCCATGACAAACCATACCAGACACTCAAGAAAGGCTTGCAAGACTGGTTAGAAGAACCAAAATACGGTTCCTTTGCCCAATTATCAATTCTGGATATCCTACCAAACTTGCTCCTACCTATTGTAAGTCAACTCTTGCTTCACCCCGCTTGGCCAGTCGGAGTCAAGATCGAAAATGGAGAGATAGAAATTAATCTGGATATGAGTCCGGAAAGTGTAATGGATATTTTAAGTAATCCCGATGAAGATCTCCACGATCTGCGTAAGCAAGCCAAGGGAGTCCGTTATCAGATGGAACTATTCACAGAATTTTATAATTCCAACTATCAGGATTACATTAAAGACATCAAAGCTATTCAAGGCATTTTAGGACAAATTCAAGATAGTTTTGTTTTGGCAGAATTTCTGAAGAATATTCTGAAAGCAGATCTGACAGTTGAATTACCAACCCTTGCCCAAACAATGAGTTCATCTCGTTACGAATTGTGGCAAGAATGGCAGAAACTTCAGCAGCACTATCTCAATCCCAAAACTATAAAAGATTTATATAAGGTTATATTACATCCAGCAATAGAGGTTAGTTAGAGTCTCTGTTATTTGTTATTTGAAAAACAACCAACAACCAACAACCAACAACCAACAACCAACAACCAACAACCAACAA
>NZ_JAMZMM010000254.1 GCF_024178385.1 Limnofasciculus baicalensis BBK-W-15
CCCTACTCCCTACTTCCCACTCCCCACTCCTCACTCCCCCATCAATTTCCTTCTCCATACAATTCGGCATTAAATTGTTCAATTGCTTCCATATCATATAGATGAGGAGGCTGAGGATAAGTTAATCGCTCTGCTGAAACAGCAGATTCTTTCTCACCCTTACTACTTGGAGTTACTCTTGTGCCATCTACTGTTGGTGTAGTGGTAACGGGTACATTAATATCGCCCTTATCCACTACTTCTGAGGTATTTGTATTTACTCCTGCTGAGGATTGAGTCTCTACGGCTAGCGCAGGAGAAAAGGTAACTTGAGCGACAAGTAAAGTTATAGCAACCAACCGGAGAACTTTGAGAATCAAGGATTTTAACATGGTATTTTAAAATTAATTCTTCATTATATCATAATATACCTGAGAGGTTAGCGGATTAAACCAACAGATTTGTCCTATCCTCTGCGTACCTACTCTACGAGAAGCCGCTCCGCGTCTATGCGCTTACCTTTGCGTACCTCTGCGTTAAAAAAATATTATTCCAACTTAATCAGAAGTAACAGTCAAAACTTGTGGTGGGGAAGCATCAGGAGGATAGAGAAAATCTACTTGCACCAATCGGCGATTAGATGGTGGCATATTTAAAGTTACCAAAGGTTCCCCTTCTTCTCCTCGTCTTTGTATCAAATGGAGATAGCGAGTGCGAGGAATTCCTCCATCATCGTTATAGCGAATTTGGATAGTGCCTCGAAAAAAGATGGGTTGGCTAGATGATGAGAAAAATCGCAATCCACCTTGGATAGAGTTTTCTTTAATTGGTGTTTGTAGAGATACTGTAACTTTTTGGGTCTCGCTAGTAGGATTATATAGAGGTAAAGTGAGACTGTATTGCACTCCATAGTTACCATGTGCAAAATAAGCAGTATCCGGATAGCGCACTAACAGATTAGCACTTTGACTTTGCCCTGTTCCTAAAAGTCCGCCAGGGAGAGTACTCAATCCGTAAGAAAAAGCTTGTCCAGGTTTGGGAATAGTCAAAAAATTAACATTTGGATTATCAACTAATTCAGTATTCCAGATGGAACCGAGAGCAACACCCGCAACTCTACCATAAATGATTTTATCAGTAATCGGATTCGGCGGAGTGGGAGTGCGATCGCGCGGTGTGGATAATTCCCCTAATTCCAGTATCTCCTGCCATTCTCCCAGAGTTGGTTCCCTTTCTTTTCCTGCCTCATCCACAGGCGCATATCGGGCGAGACTGGCAATGTATATTATCCCATCACTCCGCAACCGCATCAAGGTAGAACGACCATTTAGCGGGGGTGACAGGGTTTGCACCGGAATCGGCAGATTGAGTAACATCCGGCTTTCCCCGGCTGGGATAACTAATTGAGGGGGAAAATCGGCTTGGCGATACCCGCGTAGGATATCATTCATCGCGCGATCGCCAGGACCTGAATAAATTGTACTATTGGGATTATCGACTATGGAGGGTAATTGAATAAAAGGTGCATCAGGCTGGCTCAAGTAACTAGCTGCCTGTAAAATATCTACTGTTACTGGTTTTTTCCCTGGATTGTGGACAATGATACCCAAATATAGAGTACGCAAATCCTCTGGATTAGCCGCTTTAGCAATATGATGGGCAAAGATATCAAACTGTCCGTTAAATGTAAAATTTAGATGGGCGCTCGGGGTGCTTTTTCCATCTGCGGGAAAAGTGGAAAGTAAGATACCTTCTTTCAGTACTAATTCCGGACTGTTACTATTAAATACGGGAATATTATCCAACTTTCCTGGCAAGGGACGAACTTCTTGAGGTTGGACAATTTCTTCTGGCGGAGGTGTTGGAGTTGCTTGGGCGAGGGGGAAAATTGGTAAAAATGAGAACATGAAGTAATAAACTAGTTAGGGGACAAGAGATAGAGGCTAGGGGCTAGGGGCTAGGGATTAGCCATGAGCCATTAGCAATTAGCCATTCTTACTGAAATCTCGATTAATTATTATCTCTGAAAAAATGACCAACAAAGTTATCATCGTCGGTGCTGGGCCCTGTGGACTTCTCCTTGCCCACTACTTATTGAATCGTAGCACTCAATACCAGATTAACATTTACGAACGCCGCAGCGATCCTCGCCTTGTCTCCCTCGATAATTCTCGAACTATTCCTTATGGTTTAAGTGAAAGGGGACTGAAGGCTTTAAGAAAAATTGATGGACTTGAAGCAGCAATCAAAGCTGAGTCTGTCAAAAATAAAGGTGTTATAGTCCACAAAGAAAACGGGAAGACACTCTTCTTATCTAAACGAACACCAACATTTAACACCAACCGGACTAGGTTAGTAATTACTCTGTTAGAAACTTTAACGAAAAACTATGAAAGTAATCAAGTCAAAATTAACTTTGGCTGTAAATGTACCCAGGTAGATTTTGCCGCCAAGACTTTGGGATTTGAAAAAGTTAGAGAAGCATCAGTAGAGGAGGATCGAGAAAAAGTTAATGTTAATTATGACTTATTAATTGGTACAGATGGTGCGCATTCAGTAGTGAGAAAGCATTTCCTGACAACAGAGTCTTTTGACTTTGAGCAAAAACATGTTCGGAGTGGCTACAAAACAGTTTTTATTCCTGGTAGCAATGAAAAGGCAGGTATTGATTTACAACGAGATTGCCTTCATGTTTGGAGACCATACAATGGTATAGCTTTTGGTGCAGTACCTCAACTAGATGGAACATTTATCGGCTTGCTATTCTTTGAGCCAGACGATGGGAATGTGGCAGGTATTTCAAGCAAAGAAGACGCGATCGCATTTTTTCACAAGTATATACCAGAAGTTGGTCAGCTTATCTCTGAATCAGAGGCAGAAGCATTCTTAAAAAGACCACCATCGCCCCAATTAAAGATTCGCTGTAATCGCTATCATTATGGTGACAGTGTACTAATTATGGGAGATGCTGCTCATGCTATATCATCTTCTCTTGGTCAAGGTTGCAATGTAGCTTTTGAAGATGTGATGCTATTAGATAGCCTTTTGGATGAATATAGCGAGAAATGGGAGGATGCTTTAGCACAATTTACCATCAAGCGTCAACCAGATGCCTACGCATTATCAGAACTTGATAATAACGTTTTTCCCTCATCCAAAGCTTTATTTACTGAGTTTATCTTGAGGGAAAATTTTGCAAGAGTGATGAATAAGCTATTGCCTAATATTTTTAAACCCAGCTTACGAGACTTAATCGCTGACTCAACTATTCCCTTTGCTGATATTCTTAAATCCTATCAAAGCTGGATTTCAAGAGTCAAGGATTCTAACGATCGGTTAATCAGGAAAAAGCATGTTAAAATTAATTAAAGCCCATGAAAATTCTCTTAGTTGAGGACGATTAATGTATAATACTGCGGCACAAGCGATTATAATTGTAGTCAATATAAGCGCTGATAATATAAATGCTGGCGATGGCAATTGCACCCTACGTGAAGCGATTAATAATGCCAATACAAATAGCGATACTACCAAGGGTGATTGCCTTGCAGGTTCCCCTTTACCCAAAATTGACAAAATTACATTCAATATTCAATCAGATCAGTCAACTATCACCCCAAATTCGATATTACCAACAATTACTGAAGCAGTTGTAATCGATGGCACATCCCAACAGGATTTCAAAATAGCTGAAACTTACTCTGTAACCTGTCCTAATCCAATTGCTAGTCCTCCTCCACGCCAAATAATAACAATTAGCCGTCCTATTATCGAACTAAACGGTGCTGCTGCGGGAAATGTTAGTGGTATTACCATTAACGCCGATCGGGTTGCGATCCGGGGATTAGTTATTAATCGGTTTCAACGCTCTGGTATAGTACAGGAGAAGCAGTTTTCAGTACCGTTTTGCCTCCCACACTTATTGGACAATCGATCGCAGCAACGGCAACGGATGCACAAGGGAATACGTCTGAATTTTCCCGAGGGATTGAAGTGCAAGCAGCCATTTTTCCTTGAGGTAAACTCAATCTTTCCCTTATTTGACCAATAATTAGCTCTCAACCAACAACCAATAACCAATAACCAACAACCAACAACCAACAATCAATTACAAATTCTTCTTAGCGAATTCCACCGCCTGACGCATCATCTCCCCAAAAACCGGATTCTTACGTTCTAAAATTCCTCCCGTTGATGACAGTAGATTATCAGCTAGTATCACGCTAGCATGACTGACATTATCCTTTTTGGTAATCCGGAAAAATTGGATATTATCTTTACGCGGATGGTTTTTAAACAAGAGTTCTAATTCAGCGATATCGGCAGCTTTATCTGCTTCTGAATGAGCGATAAAGACGGGTTGATTTATGTCGCTATATTTTGGTTTATTCCGATACCGATCTTCGATTTCTTTAATCAAATCTGATAATCTAGCTGCACCATTAGTATCCATTCTGGCGTATCGATAGGGATTATCACCAACTAATCCTATTTGAACTCTGTCTTGCACCGTATCTACAACACTTACCAAGGGACTGAATCTGAGGAGTTTTTCTGTCACATCTCCAAATCGACTTCCAATATCTAAAGCTGCCGAAAATAAGAACAGTCCACCTGTAATATCATCGGGATTTACACTAGCTTTCCAAACGCTAAGTGCGCCCCCTGTCGATAAACCACCAATAGAAACTCTTTTCCCCAGTTTCTTAGCACAATCTACAGCAAAATTCACTTCATTCTGCCATTCGGCTAAATTCACAGAATTCATCTTTTTTTCAGGATCTTTTAGTCCATGTCCTGGGAGTAATGGGATGACTACGTTAAAGCCATTCCGATAAAACTCTTGACCAATAGGCTTCATAAAATAAGACGAATCTGTTAATCCATGAATTAACACGATTGCATTGTCTGCTACTTCCTCATGCTGGATAATTTGCGGGGCACAACCTTGGTTGCGAATTTTATCTGATACAAGACGTTTATAGTGGTCATCCCAAGTTTGATAAGCCATAGTTTTTTTGCTGTTTTTTTTGTTAACGATATGGTATGGGCTAGGGGATAGAAGAGAAGTTGTTATTTTTGACTTCCCCACTCCGCCTCGACTGAGCGCCAGTCTGAGCGCCAGTCTGAGCGCCACTCTGAGCGCCAGTCGAAGTCCCACTCCCTATTAAAGACGATCGCGCGTTTTTCCCAAAGCGGCATTTTTCTCCAAAAACTCAATAATTTTACCCGCCACATCCACCCCTGTTGCTTTTTCTATACCTTCTAGTCCCGGCGAGGAATTGACTTCCATCACAACTGGACCATGATGCGATCGCAATAGATCAACTCCTGCTACTCTTAATCCCATTGCCTTTGTAGCGCGTACTGCGGTGATGCGCTCCTCTGGAGTTAACTTAATTTTCTCGGCAGTACCGCCCCGGTGGAGGTTTGAGCGAAATTCCCCTGGTGCGCCTTGTCGTTTCATTGATGCGACTACTTTATCACCGATGGCAAAACAGCGAATATCCACGCCTTCTGCTTCTTTGATAAATTCCTGCACCAGAATATTGGCATTCAAACCACGAAAGGCTTCGATCGCAGACTTAGCTGCTTGCTGGGTTTCTGCCAGCATCACCCCGATACCCTGAGTACCCTCTAGGACTTTAATTACCAGGGGAGTACTTCCAACTATATCAATTAATCCGTCAATATCTTGTATGGAGTGGGCAAAACCTGTAATGGGTAAGCCAATGCCTTCGCGGGAGAGAATTTGGAGACAGCGGAGCTTATCGCGAGATCGAGAAATAGCTTGAGAATCATTGGCACTGAAGACACCCATTAATTGAAACTGCCTGACAACAGCAGTACCGTAAAATGTTTTGGATGCAGCGATGCGGGGAATAATTGCGTCAAGATCCGCTAATGGTTTCCCCTGATACATTACCATTGGTTTATGAGCGGTAATGTTCATATAACAGCGCAGATAATTAATCACCTCCAGATCGTGACCTCGTGCCTCTCCAGCTTCTTTGAGGCGTTGGGTAGAGTAGAGCGAAGCTTCCTGGGATAAAATGGCGATTTTCATTATGATTTTGTACTAGAGTTCGCTTTACAGTTCCCAGTTGAGCTATGTAGGAATGACCGACTTGCATCGACCAAAAAGCGGTGACGTATTGCCTGTCGCCCTAGAAGCATTCGGAAACCCATCACATCTCGATTAGTCAATGTAAGTTCAATCAACCAGCGATAGCCACCTAATTCTACAATTGTCTGGATTACTGGTCTAATTTGAGCTTGTCCCCCGGAATTACGCACCTGTCGCATATCCAATAATTCGGCTTCGGCGGTGACGGTGTGGCGATTATCTCCCTGGTACGGGTGTACGCTAAAACGGACGATTTGTTTACCACCACATTTAATGATTTCGATATCGAAAGCATGTAACGCTGAGGAACATGCCCCAGTATCTATTTTCGCTTTAATTTCTCTAATGCCAAGTCATTGGGCAATCTAAATTTTATCTAAAAAAATCAGATCTAATAAATATTATCGATATAATTATATGCTCTATTCTCAGAGATATAGCAGTCGCCAAGGCGCTTAGGATAATTGGCTCTAGCACCTTGTTAAAATTTACTAGCTTAGAATGTCCTAACCGCTGTGGCAGTTGCGATACTCCCCTTGACCCATACCCTATTTTCATTTTGGGAGTGTTTTACAATAGAGCCAACCAGTGCTATATTAATATCGAATCTGCAAATCTAGTGTTACAACATGACTAATTCTGAGGTAACAAAACCAACTGAAGTGCCAAGTACATTTACGGAATCGTCTGGTGTATTAAGTGAAAGTCTTTTGTCTTTTATGAAGATAGTTGAGTATTTATGCTTGGCTGCTTTTATCGGGACATGGATTCTCAGTTTTGTTTTTCAAGGCAATCAACTTGTCTTAATCTGGACAGCAATTTTACTGTCTGGCTCTATCTTCTTTATCCTTCTCAATCGCAAATTGCTAGCTGATTATAAGCGCGATAACTATGAAGCAAAGATGTCAAGAAAGGCGGAAATATATGCTTATTTGTTGATGGGAACATCTATCGCAACTGATTCCCTAAAGCCAGCGAGAGAAACGGCTTTACAGTATTGCCAAGAGTTAATTGAGGACTACAAAAAAACCAGAACAAATGCCAGAAACATTTACTATAGTTCCCAAATTTCAACAATTGTGCTATCTGGAATCACGCCAATTTTAGTGTTGGTAGATAAATTGGAGGCAGGCTCGTCGTGGCTGAAGTGGCTGCCAGTAATTTTTCCGGCTGTTGCTGCTATCGTCACCAGTATTGTTACCTCCTTTCCCTTTCAGGAAACGTGGATTGCAGCCAATGCTACGGTTGAATTGTTAGAAGCGGAAATTGAGAAATTTGTCTTGGGAGTGACACCATCTTATCGGTGTTATGATATTGCTGAGGAAACTCAACGTCAACAACAGGCAAAAATTGCCATTGAGAACTTTATCATTCAGGTGAATAACATTCATCTCAAACAAGTAACACCGGACCAGAAGAAGGCAGAAGAAACAAAGATGGATCAGACTTAATCTAATCCTGCCTAATTAGGGATAATAAGATTTACGCAAAACCTCCCTCTGTAGGGTGCGTTAGCAAAGCATAACGCACCCTACACCCTATACCTGTACTCAGGTTAGTAGTGAGATTCCAAGGGGGTTGGGTTTATTTTCTTATTCTGGTAATTGATATTGTCCCACAATTCGCTTGGCATACTCTGGCACATGCGCCTCTAACTTCTCCGGATAATTCCGCTTCACATATAAATAGTTGCGGCTAAAGTGAGAGTCAATCGAAAATCGGGCATATTCTAATCCTTTAGGACCAATTTTCTCAATTACAACTCCCATTAATTTAGCTGCCCACATGGGTAGAGTCACAGCCTTATCGTAAGCAGGGATACTCTGTTGTACGGCTTGTCGCCTGTCACCTTTGGATGTAACAGGTTGAGTTTCTATTTGATTTAATACTAAATCCAACATTTCCTGTCCAGTATCATTTCTTACCACAATCCATTGCCAGCCAAAAGGTGCGCCCATGTAGCCAACCACTAAATCTGCCAAGGAATTGACATAATCAAAACAACTCATACAAGAAGGAGCAAAGACATCTTTTAATTCCTTAGTATTGAGTCCGAAAAAGGGAACTTTTTCCAGGGAACCATCTTCATGTTTGAAGTGAACTTGGAAATCTTGCATGAATTCGTAATAGACTACCGTATCCGGCGATTTACTAGTCGTATCCAAGAACTTTTGTAATCCCGCACGACTGACATTATCTACACAGGGAGTACCCAAAACATAGAGTTTTTCTAACCCTAACTGTTTCTCCACTGCCCGCAAAGCTTGAATTTGGCAACCCACACCAATTACTAATAACCGCTTCATCCCTGATTGTTCCACCTGTTCCAATACAGAAAGATTCGGTGATAGAGTGGGTTTATTCACCCGTGCCGCCAGAATTTCCTCCGGTGTCCGTGCGATAATAGGCATAGGTTGAAAGCGGTCTTCTTTAGTATTTTGGACGCAGACAACACCTTCCACTTTGCCGCTATTCAACATTTCAATAGCAATGGTACTAACAATTCCCGTCCATTGTGCCCCCTCAATAGGTTCAATTTTCCGCGCTGCCATCATATCTTGACTGACACCGAAGTACCAATCATCGGGATTATCTAAATTGCGGCTGCGCCCGTGGGCTTGTGCTTCGAGTTGGGCGATTTGCTGATTTAGGAAGGCGCAGGCATCCTTGACATAATGGATGTAATAGGTATCGCAAAGTCCGCATTCGCTACAGAGTTGCTTGGCGGGGCGGCGGCTAGTCGGTTTGAGTGCTTTGGCTTTTTTGTGTTTGGGGGTTGTGGCTGTCATTTAAAATTATTTTGTTTCTCAAGGGGATTTTCTTTTCTCAAGATATCTTAGAGTTTATAGCAAACCCCTCCCCCAGCCCC